>JAFYIK010000154.1 GCA_017538685.1 Bacteroidales bacterium
AGCACAAGTTCTCCGATAACACTTCCCTCATCTTCGAACCCCGCGTGAAATTCGGCGGAGGCAGCTTCGCGGAGAGGGATTCCACTGATACATACACTTACACTGCCGAGACCGGCAACGTGAAGACCAACGACAGTTTCAAAAAGAACTCCGGCGACAACCGCAACCTGTCCGCAAGCGGCTTCGCCCTCCTTCGCCAAAAGCTCGGCATTCCCGGCCGTACCCTCACCCTGATGGGCCGTTACTCCGTCAGCCAGAACAGAACCCTCGGCAATAACTACTCGCTTACGCACATCTACGACGGCTCCGGTACTCTCGCATCCAGCGATACGGTCAATCAGAACTACTCGCAGATGCAGAATTCCTACAGCGCGTTCGCAAGGGCTACCTTCACCCAGCCGATAGTGGAAAACCTCTACGCCGAGGCCAACCTCGCCTACAACTGGAGCAAATCCATCTCCGACAAAGCCACTACCGACGCGCTCACCGGAGCGGCGGTAGACAGCTACTCGAACCATATCACCAACGACTTCTCGAGCGAGGAAGCGGGAGCGAACCTCCTCTACCAGACGGGCACCTTCCGCGCCCAGCTCGGTTTCGCCGTGATCCCCAGCAAGACGCACAACTACACGCAGAGCGGAGCGGCCTACAAGGTGGACA
Organism: Bacteroidales bacterium; assembly: GCA_017538685.1. Next base: position 661 of record JAFYIK010000154.1, read on the forward strand.
CCACCATCACCCGACTGAACTGGTCGCCTACCGCGATGCTTTACACGGACATCGGCGAGAACGGAAGCGCGCGCATCTTCTACCGCGGCCGCTCCCAGACCCCTTCGACCAGCCAGCTCATCACCGTGGCGGACAACTCGAACCCTCTGGCCGTCTCGTTCGGTAACCCCAACCTCGCGCCTTACTTCTCGCACAACATCAACGGCGACATCCGCTACAACAACAAGAAGACCTACGCTTCCGTGAACGCCCGCTTCAACGGTTCGTACACCCAGGATCCTATCGTGAACGCGCACTGGTACACCAACGGCGTCACCTATTCGATGCCGGTCAACGGCCCTTCCAGCGTGAGCCTGGGCGGCAACATCTTCGCCAACATCCCTCTCGGAAAGAAGTTCACCCTCTTCAATATGCTGCGCGTGAACTGGTCCAACTCCGCCAGCTACGTTGGCTCCAACATCAACACTGCGAAGTACCTCAAGACCGACGGCTCGCTGGACTACGGCAGTTTCTTCGCGGACTACGACGAGATCAGCAGCAAACTTGAGGAGAACAGGACCAAGACCTTCGGTTTCACCGAGCGCCTCAGGCTGACCTACCGCATCGACGCCCTCGAGCTCGAGACATCCGCCCGCACGAGGATGAGCCATTCGAACTACCTCCTCGCGGACACTTCCTCCGAGACCACCACCTGGAACAACCTCGTGTCCGGAAGCGCCACCTGGACGGTGGACCAGATCGGCTTCAGCCTCAAGGGAGACCTGGATTACCGCTGGTATGAAGGCTACGCCACCAAGCAGCCCTCCGAATACGTTTTCAACGCAGAGGTCTCCAAGCAGATCCTTAACAAGAGGGCTACTCTCGCCCTTAAGGGTTACGACATCTTCGGCCAGGCCAAGAACCTCACCGTGTCCGATTCGAGCAATGTGCACACCGAGTCGCTCAACAACACCCTCGGCCGCTACATTATCGTTTCGTTCACCTACCGCTTCGGCACCTTCGACAGCAGCAAGATGCGCGGTCCGGGCCGCGGCCCTATGGGCCCTCCTCCGGGAAGGTAGCGCGGCGAGTCAATGCCAAATATATTTTGTATATTTGTGCATTATGACTGAAAAGAAAAAAATGAACTGGGTCATAAAGAATATTCTTTGTGGCCTTGTTTTTATTCTGGTGATAGTGCTTGCGGTGGAGATCTTCCTTCGCGTCACCACTCAGCACAGCATTTCCGTGGATGTGCCCGATATGGTGGGTATGCAGCTCGCAGATGCTCAGGCCCTCGCCCAGAAAGAAAGGGTAGAGCTCTTCGTGACTGACTCCGTGTTCGTGAGCAGTTTCGCAAAGGGCAGCGTGTATGCGCAGAACCCGAAGGCGGGGAACAAGGTGAAGAGGGGACGCAAGATCTATCTCACCGTGAATGCGAAGAAGGAGAAGCAGGCCGAGGTGCCCAGCCTCGTGGGCCTCTCCCTTCGCCAGGCGAAGGTGGAGCTCCAGACACGAGGCCTCAAGCTCGGCCGGCTGTCCTATGTGGACGATATGGCCACCAATCTCGTGGTGGCTCAGCTGCACGGCGGCGAGGAGATCGAGCCCGGCACGAGCGTGGATGTGGGTTCAGTCATAGACCTCCGCCTCGGCTGGAACAAGACGGACGGATATGTCACTATGCCGGATCTCGGCCGTATGCAGTACCAGCGCGCCCTGAATTACGTGCAGGACAATTCCTTCAACCTCGGCAAGGTCGTTTTCGACGAGACTGTGAAGACTGCGGAGGACACGCTCGCCGCGATGGTCTACCGCCAGTCGCCGCTCGCCGGGTCCGAGGACATCATCCTGGGCAGCACGGTCAGCCTCTATCTGACGCTGGACGAGGCGAAGCTGCCGGCGCTCCCTGAAGAAACCGAAGAATTCGAGGAAAGCTCAATCTAGATATGGCAGACTGGCTGGACAATGCCTTCGATGCGGAGGAGCCCGACCTCCCCGGTGAAGAAGGGCGCGAACAGGAAATGTTCGAGCACTTCCGCTTGACCGTGGACGCGGGCCAGGCCCCCATACGCATAGACAAATATATGTCCGAGCATATGGAGGACACCTCCCGCAACCGCATCCAGCTCGCCATCAAGGAAGGCTATGTCCACGTCGGTGACAAAGCCGTCAAAGCCAACTACATAGTCCGCCCGGGCGACATCATCAAATTCGTGATGCCTTACCGCCGCCGCGGCGTGGACATTATCCCTCAGGCCATCCCCCTGAACATAGTCTACGAAGACGAAGACGTGCTGGTGGTGAACAAGCCCGCCGGAATGGTGGTGCACCCCGGCCACGGCCACTTCGAAGGCACGCTCGTGAATGCGCTGGCCTTCCATCTCGGGCTGAAGCCGGGCGAGGCCGCGGGCGAAGAAGACGGCCGTATGGGCCTGCTGGTGCACAGGATAGACAAAGACACTTCCGGCCTGCTGCTCATCGCGAAGAACGACCAGGCGCAGCTGAGGCTGGCCAGGCAGTTCTATGAACACACGATAGAGCGGCGTTACAACGCAATCGTCTGGGGTAACATAACGGAGGACGAGGGGACTGTCGACGCTCCCATCAGCCGCGACCAGAACGACCGCCTGCGCTTTCGCGTCTGCGACGACCCGGACAAGGGCAAGCACGCAGTCACGCACTACCGCGTGCTCGAGCGCTTCGGCTACGTGACCTTCGTGGAATGCCGCCTGGAGACGGGCCGCACGCATCAGATACGCGTTCATATGTCGCACATAGGCCATCCTCTTTTCGCGGACGAGCGTTACGGCGGGATGGAGATCCGGAAAGGAACGATTTATGCAAAGTACAAGCAGTTTATACGCAACTGCTTCGAGATATGCCCCCGTCAGGCCCTGCACGCAAAGACCCTGGGCTTCGTGCATCCGACGAGCGGAAAACTCCTGCAGTTCGACTCCTCTATCCCGGAGGATATGAGCAGACTGTTGGATAAATGGCGCCGCTACTGCGGCAATATGCCCGAGGAACCTGAAGATGAATAAAAAGAAAAGGATAATAGCGCTGCTTCTGCTGTCGTTTTCCGTGCTGATGAGCATTCCCTGGCTCGTTCCGCACGCGGGCGTGCTCGCGCTCGTGGCCCTCGTGCCGCTGCTCTGTGCGGAACGCCTGGCCACCGGCCTCGGAGTGAAGCGCTTTTTCTGGTGGTACTACGCAGCGTTCGTGCTGTTCAATTTCATCACCACGTGGTGGGTGTGCAAGGCCACTGTCGGCGGAGGCATCTTCGCCAGCCTCGCGAACGCTTTGCAGATGGCCGTGATCTTCGGCCTTTTCCGTGTGAGCCGGAAGCGCTTCAGCGGAGTGCTGCCGTATATCTTCCTCGCTGCGATGTGGATCGCCTGGGAGAGGTTCTACCTCGTGCAGGCCTCGATCAGCTGGCCGTGGCTGGCGTTCGGAAACGCGTTCGCGCGCTCGACCCGCCTGATCCAGTGGTATGAATGGACTGGTATGCTCGGCGGCTCGCTGTGGGTGTGGGCGGTCAACCTCGGCCTTTTCGGGCTGATGGTAGCGCTCTCGAACGGATGGTGGAATGCGTGGACGCCGAAGGCCCGCTGGGCTGCCGGAACTGGCCTCGCGCTGGTCTTGGCCGTGCCGATGCTCACGTCCGCCGTAATCTTCAGGCACTGGGAAGAGCGTTCGGATGCCGGCACGCTGGATGTGGTGATGGCGCAGTCCAACTTCGACCCGTGGCAGAAAATGCGCGCCGTGCCGCAGAGGGAGCAGAACGCGCAGGTGGTCGATCTCTTCGAGAAGGAACTGTCTGAATGCGAGGATTCTTCGGAGCTGACGCTGATGGTGCTGCCCGAGACTTTCACTTCGGACATCTGGAAAGGCAGCGAGTCTTTCTCCCCGACCTGCCGGACGTTCGACGCCCTGGTGAGAAAGTATCCGAACACCAACCTCATTTTCGGAGCTTCGGCCCACGAAGCGTTTTATGATGAGAAACCGGGCATCCTCGCGCGCAGGACTCACGACGGCGCCTGGTACCTGAGCTATAATTCGGCGTATATGATAGATGCGACCGGCAGGAGGGACTTCGTGGACAAGACCAAGATGGTGGTCGGCACGGAAATAACTCCCTTCCCGAAGATATTCGTGCCCTTCGACGACTGGCTGAGCGGCCTGCTCGGCGCCGGCGGACTGATGGGGCGCTGCGTGGCGCAGGGTTATGCGAAGAATCTGGAAGCCCGCGAATACGGCCCGGACGGAGACGTGACGCGCCGCATTCAGATAGGAGTCCCGATCTGCTACGAATCCATCTATCCCGAATGGTGCAGGGACTACGTCCGCGGGGGCGCTACCCTGATTTCGGTTATAACCAACGACGGCTGGTGGGGCAACACGCCCGGCTACCGCCAGCATTTCAGCTACTCCCGCCTGAGGGCGATAGAACTGCGGCGCGACATAGCCCGCTGCGCGAACACGGGCATCTCCGCATTCATCGACCAGCGCGGCGAGGTGGTCGAGCAGTCGGGCTGGTGGGTGCCGTATCTGCTTCACGGAAGGGTGAATCTGACTTCGCATCAGACTTTCTTCGACCGGTATGGTGATATTGTCGGCAGACTTTGTACATTTGTATTCGTGCTGATGCTGCTCGCGCTGCTCGTCAGGCTTTTTATTAAGAAGAAATGAATAGGATAGCACTCTTTCCCGGGTCGTTCGACCCCTTCACCGCAGGACACCTCAATATCCTGAAGAGGGCCCTCACTATGTTCGACTCAGTGGTGGTGGCTGTCGGCGTGAACCAGGACAAACCGGGGTTCTACGACAACGACACCAGGCTGATGATCATAGAGCAGGCCGTGAAGGGCCTGGAGGGCGTGTCGGTAATCAAGTACGACGGCCTCACGATCGACGTCTGCCGCCAGCTTGGCATCAAACACATCGTCAGGGGAGTGAGGAATATGCTCGATTTCGAGACGGAGCGCAGCATCGCGGATGCGAACCGCAGGCTCGCCCCGGACATTGAAACAATAATTATCCCGACGGCCCAGGAATTCGCACACATCTCTTCGAGCGCCGTGCGCGACATCCTGAGGCACCACGGAGACACATCTCTTTTCGTGCCGGAAGGAGTGAAACTGCCGCCATATGATGAATAGGATACTCACAATAATCGCATCGCTGCTTCTGGGCTCGTTCGCCTATGCCCAGCAGTTGGATTCCACCCGCCTCGCGCCGCTGGACTCCCTGCTCGGCGAGTACTACGAAGCGATGATCTACGAAGCATTGCCCACCAAACTGCAGGAGTGCGACTTCCTTATCGAGTCGTGCCCTGATTCGCTCGTGCGCCAGTGGGTGGCGACCCGCATCCTCCAGCACTATATGGACAATCCTCCGCTGATGGGCGAGGAAGCGGTGGCCGTGGAGCTCTACGACAAATGGTTCGCCAGCGGCAAGATCACGATAGCGGATGAATGGGTCGCGTTCTCGGCCAAGCTGTTCGTAGACTACAACCGCTCGAGCCTGCTCGGGATGAAGGCGCCCGTGCTGGAGCTGTACCCGCCCGTGGGCCCGGAAAAGATAAAGGTGCCTGAGAAAGACATTCCCACGGTGCTTTATTTCTACGATTCGTCGTGCAGCAAGTGCAGGGCGACTTCGATTATGCTGCCGCACGTGTTGGAAAGCGTCACTTTCCCCATAGCGCTGGTGATGGTCTACACCGGTCAGGACGGCGACGAATGGGCGGAGTTCCGCAGCGGCTTCAGCGTGAACAACGCGAACGTGAAGACAGTGCACGCGTGGGATCCCGAGATGGAGTCGGATTATCTTGCGCAGTACGGCGTGCTCAGCACCCCGAAGATGTTCCTGGTGGGGGCGGACGGAATCATCGAAGGCCGCAGGCTGGAGGTGGAGTCGCTCGCGCAGCTGCTCGGAGTCTACGAATCAGTTATAGGAAACAACTAATCCGGAATAATGAAGAATACTAAAATCGATCCCCTCTATCTGGCTAAGGAAAGGGCCGCTCTGCGTCATAAGCACCGCAAAACCGTCCTGTTCAACGACAGGGAGATAGCGGCTATCGAGGAGTATTGCAAGGTCTACAAAATCTCCTCGAGGTCGGCGATGTTCCGCCAGGCGATTATGGAAAGGGTGCTCGAAGGGCTGGACGAGCTGCACCCGACCCTCTTCTAGAGCTGCCAGTCGACAGGTCCTCTGCCCGTCGTCTGAAGATAAAGGTTGGCCTTCGAGAAGGGCCGGCTTCCGAAGAATGCGCCCCTCGCAAGGGGTGACGGATGGGCCGCCTCAAGGACGAGGTGCCGGTTGTGATCGATAAGCGCGGCTTTGCTTCTGGCATAGTTTCCCCACAACATAAAGACTATATGCTCGCAGTTTTGGCTGAGGTAGCTGATTACTGCGTCAGTGAACTGCTGCCAGCCTATCGCGTTGTGCGATGAGGGCTCGCCGGCGCGCACGGTAAGCATCGCGTTCAGCAGCAGCACGCCCTGGCGCGCCCAGCCTTCCAGGTTGGGTCGTCCGGACATACGGATGCCGAGGTCGTCTTCCGCTTCCTTGAAGATGTTTTTCAGGCTCGGGGGAGCGGGCACTCCGTCCGGCACGGAGAACGACAGGCCCATAGCCTGGCCGGGGCCGTGGTAGGGATCCTGGCCGAGGATGACCACCTTCACCTTGTCCACGGGGGTCAGTTCGAAGGCTTTGAATATCTGAGGTCCGGGAGGGTAAATCACCTTCCCGGCCTGCTTCTCGGCGTGGAGATAACGGACAAGCTCCGCAAAGTAAGGTTTGTCGAACTCACTTTGCAGAGCTTTTTTCCAGGATTGTTCTATTTGTACGTTCAAAACACAAAGTCTATTACGTCGCTGATTGTCTGGACGTAGTGGAAGGTGAGACCCTTCACGTAGATCTCCTTGATGTCTTCCACGTCCTTGCGGTTCTCCTCGCTGATGACGATGGTTTCCACTCCGGCCCTCTTGGCGGCGAGGATCTTCTCCTTGATGCCTCCGACCGGCAGGACCTTGCCCCTCAGGGTCATTTCGCCCGTCATAGCGATGTGCTTCCTGATGGCCTTGCCGCGCAGCGCGCTGACCATCGAGGTGACCATCGTGATGCCGGCGGAAGGGCCGTCCTTCGGGGTGGCGCCTTCAGGGACGTGGACGTGGAGGTCCTTCGCGGCGAACTCGGCGCTGGTCATTCCCACCATCGCGGGGTGGGCCTTGATATACTGGTAGGCGATAGTCGCCGATTCCTTCATCACGTCGCCGAGGTTCCCGGTCATCGTGAGCACGCCCTTGCCGTCGGACACCGAGCTTTCGATGAAGAGGATCTCGCCTCCCATCTGGGTCCAGGCCAGGCCGGTGACCACACCCGGGCCTTCGTTGCCCTTCTGGCGGTCGTGCGCCGCAGTGGGCAGGCCGAGGTACTCCTTCAGGTGCTCGGGCTCGATCACGGTGGGGTAGTCCTCCTCCAGCGCGATCTTCTTCGCAGTGACGCGCGCAATCTTCGCTATCTGCTTTTCGAGCGTACGCACACCGCTTTCGTGTGTGTATTCGTCGATTATCTTCTTCAGGGCCTTGCCGCTGATCTTGAGGGTCTTCTTGTCCAGACCGTGCATCTCCAACTGCTTGGGGATGAGATATTTCTTCGCGATCTCGATCTTCTCTTCGGCGAGGTAACCGCTGACGTTGATCACCTCCATACGGTCCAGCAGGGCCGGCTGAATCGGGGCGATGCTGTTCGCCGTGGTGATGAAGAGGACGTTCGAGAGGTCGTAGTCGATGTCCAGATAGTTGTCGTGGAAGGTGCCGTTCTGCTCGGGGTCGAGCGCTTCCAGCAGGGCGGACGAAGGGTCGCCCTTGAAGTCCGACGACAGCTTGTCGATTTCGTCCAGGACTATCACGGGGTTGCTCGTGCCGGCTTTGTTGATGCCGCCGAGAATGCGCCCGGGCAGGGCTCCGACATAGGTCTTGCGGTGCCCGCGGATCTCCGCTTCGTCGTGCATACCGCCGAGGGCGATGCGCACGTACTTGCGGCCCAGCGCGCGGGCTATCGACTTGCCCAGCGAGGTCTTGCCGACTCCCGGAGGGCCGTAGAGGCAGAGGATGGGGGATTTCATATTCCCCTTCAGCTTCAGCACGGCGAGGTACTCGATGATGCGGTCTTTGATGGTGTCCAGGCCGTAGTGGTCTTCCTCGAGCACTTCCTTTGCGTGCTTAAGGTCCAGGTTGTCCTGGCTCATCTCCAGCCAGGGCAGGCTGAGCATAAACTCCAGGTAATTGTACTGGACCGAATAATCCGGGGAATTCGGGTTGTATTTCTCGAGCTTGTTGAGCTCTTTCTCAAAGAGTTGCGCCACTTCTTCGGGCCACTTTTTCTGGGCGGCCTTCTCGCGGAACTTGTCGAACTCTTCGTTCTCGTCCATTCCGAGCTCCTCCTGAATGGTGCGGAGCTGGTTGTTGAGGTAATACTCCCTCTGCTGCTGGTCGATTTCGCTCTTGACCTTGCGGTTGATCTCGTTCTTGATGTTCGAGAGCTGGAGCTGAGCGTCCAGGATGACGAGGAGCTTCATCGCCCTCGTGCGGACGTCGTCGTACTGCAGGAGCTCCGCTTTGTCAGCGAAGTTCTCCACCTCCACCGTGGTGGCTATGAAGTTCACCAGGAAGGTGAAGCTCTCGATGCTGCGCATCGCGGCCACGGCCTCCTTCGGGGCGAAGTTGCTGGCGGCGATGATCTGGCCGGCCTTTTCCTTGAGCATACTGGCCAGGCCCCTGACATCCTCTGAGTTCTCTTTAGTGAGCACGTCGCTGAGGTAACGCACCTGCGCGGTGATGTACGGGTCGTAGTCGATCACGTACTCCAGCTCGATGCGTTTGTGGCCCTGGAGGATGGCGGTTATCGTTCCGTCCGGCATCTCGAGGGTCTTGAGTATCTTCGCCACCGTGCCGTAGTTATACAGATCCGACTCCACGGGGTCTTCCACGGAGGGGTCAAGCTGAGGCACTGCGCCGATGAAATAATCGTGCTTTTCGGCGTCCTGGATGAGTTTGATGGATTTCTCGCGGCCTATTGTGATGGGGTAGATCGTCCCCGGGAAAAGAACCGCGCCCCTCAAGGCCAGGATAGGCAGGGTAGGGGGAAGCTCGCTGTCGCTGATCTTCGCCACTCCCTCACCGGACACAACCGGTATTATGTTCACTTCCGCGGCATTCTGCGAGAAGAAGTCCTTGTCTTTTATCATATTTTTGTCAAAATGTCAGTTATATTATTCCGCTTCTTATCGGTCAATCACCGTGCCAATGAGAAGTCAGCTGACAAATTTACACTTCTATATTTGATTTCTAAAAAAATAAGTCTATTTTTGCAGTCCGTTTTTCGGTTAAAGCAATTTATTAGTTATTAGATATTTAGAGAGATGACAAAAGCAGACATTGTTAACAAGATCGCCAAGAACACCGGTCTGGAGAAGACTGAGGTGCAGACGGTCATCGAAGGCTTTATGGAGAGCGTTATCGAGTCCTTGTCAAAGGACGAGCCCGTGTACCTTCGTGGCTTCGGCAGCTTCATTATCAAGCACCGCGCAGAGAAGACAGCGCGTGACATCACAAAGCAGACCACAATCGTGATCCCCGCACACGATATCCCGGCTTTCAAGCCCGCCGACAGCTTTGTGGAGAAGGTTAGCAAATAATTTTAAAACCTTATTAATATGCCCAACGGAAAGAAGCATAAGCGTCACAAGATGGCGACGCACAAGCGTAAAAAACGTTTGCGCAAGAACAGACACAAGAAGAAATAAATCTGTGTCGCACTAGGTCCTCGGGAGATCCGAAGGGCCTTTTTGTTTTGTCTATATGGATATCGAAAAATCAGAGAAAGACCTGGTGGTCGCAGTCGGCCCCGCAGAGGTGAAGCTCGCGCTTATGGAAAACCATAAGCTCATCGAGTACAACAGGGAGTCCAGCCAGGGTCACAGCTTCTCGGTGGGGGACGTGTTCCTCGGAAGAGTGAAAAAGCTCCTTCCCGCCCTGAACGCTGCTTTCGTCGATATTGGTGACAATAAGGAGGCGTTCATCCACTACCTGGATCTCGGCCTGTATTTCAGTGCGTTCGACAATTTCGTGAAGAAGTCGAACCCCAACGCTGATCTGAAGGCCCTGTATTCGCACACCCAGATAGGCCCAGCTCTGGAGAAGGAGGGCAAGATTGAGAATGTGCTTTCGGTAGGCCAGATGATAATCTGCCAGATTGTCAAAGAACCGATTTCGACCAAAGGGTCCCGGCTGACCGCTGAGATTTCGCTGGCAGGACGAAACATTGTACTGCTCCCTTTCGCGCAGAAAGTGAGCGTTTCCCAGAGAATCTCTTCGAAAGAAGAGCGCAAGAGGCTCGAGACCCTCGTGCGGAGTATCCTCCCGCGCAACTACGGCGCAATCATCCGCACCGCATCCGAAGGTAACAACGCCGCGGTGCTGGTGGCCGAAGCGAAGTCGCTCATAGAGAAGTGGGAAGAGTCGTGGAAGAAAATCGCGAAAGACAAGTCGGTCAGCCTGCTCTTCACGGAGTATTCGAAGACCACCACCATCCTACGCGATTTGCTGAACGACAGCTTCACCAATGTCTATGTGGACGATCCGGCCATCTATGAGGAGACCCGCAAGTACATTTCGCTCATCTCTCCCGAGCAGGAGAAGATAGTGAAGCTCTACGAAGGCAAAGAGCCAATTTTCGACCATTTCGAGGTCACCCGCCAGATCAAGAGCTCTTTCGGCAAGGTGGTCCCTATGAAGCAGGGAGCCTATCTTGTGATCGAAAGCACAGAAGCCCTGAATGTGATCGACGTAAACAGCGGCATCCGCGCAAAGACCACGGACCACGAAGAGAACACCTTCGAGGTGAACAAAATCGCAGCGGAAGAAATCGCGCGTCAGCTCAGGCTCAGGGATATGGGCGGCATCATAATCGTGGATTTCATCGACATGGACTCCCAGGAGCACCGCAACGAACTCCACAAATATATGATGGACCTTATGGAATCCGACAGGGCGAAGCACAACGTGCTGCCTCTGACCAAGTTCGGCCTGATGCAGATCACCCGCCAGAGAATACGTCCTGTAACAGAAATCAACACCACGGAGCAGTGCCCCCTCTGCCACGGCACGGGCAAGATCGCTTCCACGGTGGTTATCGACGAGCAGGTGGAGCGTCAACTCTCCTACTACGTCACCGACAAAGGCCTTCGCAATCTCACCCTCAAGGTGAGCCCCATTCTGGGCGCATACCTTACGAGGGGCTTCAGGTCTTTCGTCGCAAAGTGGAGACGCAAGTACAAATGCAGGTTGAAAGTCGTCGAATCGACCGACAACAGTATCCTCCAGTACGAATTCTTAAACGCTGACGGAGAGGTTCTCGAATAGGGAACCTCTCTTTATTTATTATATTTGTGACGATTATGGCGGAGAGCGTAAGAATAGACAAATATCTGTGGGCGATCAGGGCGTTCAAGACACGCACTGAGGCGACCGATGCGTGCAACGGCGGCAAGGTGAAGATTAACGGCACGAACTGCAAACCTTCCAGGCCCCTCAAGATCGGGGAGGTGATAGAGGTGCGCAAGGGAATGGTCGTGTTCACATACAAGGTCCTGGCGTTTCTGGAGAAACGCGTCGGCGCCGCGCTGGTGCCGGACTACGCCGAGAACCTGACGCCCGAAAGCGAAC
>JAFYIK010000155.1 GCA_017538685.1 Bacteroidales bacterium
AGGGGTAATGATTTGTTTTCGATGCACAAACCACATCCCTCTAGGGTGATACCGCCAGGTTTATTAAAAAGAATTCATAACTATCTCTCGGACAATAAGTATATATAGTATGGGTTTGCTAAAATACAAAGGTTACTCCGGAAGCGTCGAGTACGAAGAAGAAGAGAATCATTTTTACGGAAAGGTTCTTGGTTTATGGCGCCACTGCATTCTTTACGAAGGGGATTCGATAGACGATTTGATTAAAGATTTCCACGAGGGTATCGATTATTACCTTGATACTTGTAAGTTGGAGGGAATTACTCCAGATCATCCGTATAGCGGGAAGGTGATTCTTAGAATGTCAAGTGACCTTCACGGCGAAGTAGCCGCAAAGGCCGCCGATGCCGGTATCAGCCTGAATGAATTCATCAATCGGGCTATTCAGATGGCTGTGAGGTAGGGGCTATTGCAACCAGAGTTCGGGGTCCTGGGGGTCGGTGATGTGCCAGAGCTGGAAGTGGAGCTGGGTTTCGCCGGAGATGGTGTCCACTGAGCCGAGGATATCGCCGACATTGACTTTGTCGCCGGTGTTCACGCGGACGTCGTGGAGTTTGCAGTAGAAGGTGTAGTAGTCGCCGTGCTGGACGAGCACGCACTGGTTGTATCCCGGCATCATCGCAACGTTTTTCACCGTGCCGCCGAAGACGGCCTTGACAGGCTCGTTGGTGGCGGTGGCAATGTTGCAGCCGTTGTTGAACGGCATCTTCACGTTCGTGTAGACGGGATGATTGTGCTGGCCGTACTGCCAGACCACCGTGCCCTTGACGGGCCAGGGAAGTTTGCCCTTGTTGGCGGCGAACTCGTTGGAGAGCTTGATGTCCGCCTGGGTCTTGGGGCTGCTCTTGCCGGTTGTGCCCTTCTTGGCCTTTTTCTGGGCTGCGGCCTCTTTGGCCACTATGTCCCTGATGGCCTTGTTCAGCGCCTCGACCTCCTTCTGCTTCTTGGCTATCTGCTTTTCGTAGGAGGATTTGTTGCGCTTGAGCTTGTCCACCATCGCCTTCTCGTTCTTCTCGTCCTTTTTCAGGCTCTGAAGCTCGTCCGAGCGCGCCTGGAGCAGCGCCTCTTCCTCAGCGCGAAGCGAGTCCAGCGCTGCCATCTCACGCTCGAGGTACTCCTTCTGCCCGCGTATGTCTTTTGCCTGCGCGCGCATATCCTCCGACACGCTGTGGAGGTAATTGTAGCGCCTGAGCATCTGGCCGACGTCTTTTCCGGAGAGGATGTAGGTCAGCCACATCTTCGTGTCGCGGTTCACATAGGCTTGGCGGATGAGCAGCTCGTAGGCATCCAGCATCATCCGGTAGCGCTCCGAGGCCTTCGAGATGTCCTTCTTTTTCGCTCCGATTTCTTTATTGGTAGCGTCTATCTCACGGCTCAGCTCGGCGGCGAGCTCCTTGCCGGCGGCGATCTTCTTCCGCGTGAGCGTCAGCTGCGCCGCGGCGTCCGAGCTCTTGGCCTCGTTGGCCTTGATCTGCTTGTCGAGCTCCGCGATTTCGTTCTGCACTTTCGTGAGCTTCTTCTCCATACCGGCCTTGGTGTCGCCGAAAGCGGGGACGAGGGCCAGGGCAAGCAAAACGGATATGCAGATCAGTCGTTTCATTTCTTGAGGAGCTTTGCTTCGTACAACGACTTATAATATAGTGCGAGTTCCTTCTCTCCCAGCGCATCCAGCACCAGGTAATAGTGATACAGCACGGTCTCGTTGTCCTTTCCGCCGTAAATCATAGCCTTTTTGAAATAAGTCTTCGCCTCGGCCGGGCGCTTCAGCAGATAAAGAATGTAGCCGTAGGTGTCCAGGGAATTCACGTTGTCCGGTTCCGCCTCCACCGTCCGGCGGCTCATCTTCTCCGCCTTCAGGAGGTTGCGCTTCTCCAGCGAAAGGAAATAGGCGTAGTTGTTCAGGGTCATAAGGTTGTCCGGGTCTATCTTCAGCGCCTTTTCGTAGGTGCGGAAGGCCTTGCCCTTCTTCCCCAGTTTATAGAGACAGTCGGCCTTCAGGCTGAGCAGCTCCACCTTCTGCTTCGGCTGCTTGAACCTCTTCAGCGCCTGGTCGCAGGCCTCCACCACCTCGGCGTCCGTGCCCTCCGAGACGATGATGGATATCCACAGCATCTCGGCGTTGTAGTTCCACGGGTTGGTCTCCCTCCACTGCTTGAACAGGGCTATGCCCTTCTCCTTCTGGTCGGTCGAATAGAACCACTGCCCGGCGGGCACCAGCGCGCACGAGTCCGTGGGGTGAGTCTGGACGAACGCGTCCATAATGCCGTCGATCTGCTTGTGCCACACGCGGTAGGTCGGCCCGTCCAGCCGCTTGACCACCTGCTCCAGGTAGGAGCATTTAACGTCCGCGGTCAGGTAGATCGCCCGCATAAACGCCTCCACCGTGGTGAAATAGCCCAGATAATTGCCCATACTGAGGCACAGCTCGGCCTTTCCATACAGCGCCGGCGGATATTCTTCGTCGGCCGCGAGCGCTTCTTCGAAATAGCGCAGGGCCAGCGAATCGTTGCGCTCCTCCAGCCATTCGTGCTGAGCCAGCCTCACTAGCGCGAAGGGCGTACGGAACTTCCGGGGGAAGCGGACCGCCATCTCGCAGATCAGCGAATCGGCCGTTTCCTCCGCGCCCATACAGCTGTATGCGGAGTACAGCCCTTCGTAGTAGCTGGCGTTAGTGGGGTCGAGTTCCACGGCGCGCTCCAGGTCCCGGGCGGATTCCGTGCAGCGCCTGAGCCCGAGCAGGCTCATCCCGCGGTAGTACCACAGCGCGTCGTCCAGCGAATCGGCGGCCATCAGGGAATCGAGCGCGGAGAGCGCTTCTTCCAGCCTGCCTTCGCTGACCATAAGGCCCACGTCCGTGATATCCGTGCCTATGGGCACATACGGCCCCGGTTCCTCCGTGAGCTGCTGCCCGCGGAGGCCGAAGGAAAATGCGAGAGCCGCAAGCGCGGCTAGAAGAGTTCTTCGGGCCATCTCCCACAAAAATACGAAAAATGCTTACTTTTGTATAGAAGTTATTGTGATGCGTATGCAACTTTTTGGAGGCAAATCGCATCTTAATACGTGGTTGGAAGACGCAAAGTCCGGCGACCGTCGGGCCCAGAAAGCGATCTACGATATGCTGGCGGACAAAATGTTCGCCGTTTGTCTGCGCTATATGGGAGACCGCGACAGCGCGCAGGATGTATTGCAAGACGGGTTTGTGACCCTCTTCAATAAGTTGGACACCTACCTGGGCGAAGGCTCTTTCGAGGGCTGGGCCCGCAAGATCTTTGTAAACACTGCGCTGATGTCCCTGCGAAAGCACGACGTGCTGAAGCAGAGCGACGACGTGGAGGAGGCGCGCGGCATAATCGCCGACACCCCTTCGGCCACGGCCCAGATCGGGTACAAGGAGCTGCTCAAACTGATAGCCGCTCTGCCCCCGGGGCTGAGGACCGTTTTCAATATGTATGTGATCGAAGGATACTCCCATAAAGAGATAGGAGAGGCCCTCGGGATCTCGGAAGTGACGTCGCGCTCGCAGCTTCAAAGAGCCAGGGTGACGCTGCAGAAAAAGATCAAAGAAGAGTATTAAGATGCGTAAAGACACAAATAAGGATTTAGACCTCCTCTTCAAGGAGGGCCTCGAAGACGCCGCGGTGAAAGCACCCCGCGGAGTCTGGGAGGCCGTGTCTGCGCGTCTTGATGCCGCGGCTCCTGCCGCCGCAGCCGCCCCCAAACGGTCGTGGCTACTCTGGGGGGCGCCTGCGTTTGCCTTTGCGGCTGCGGCTCTCGCCGTGGTTCTCGTGGTAGGCAGAACAGACAAAACCATCATCAGCTCGGGCGAAGAAATCGTCGCCGTCGCGGACGCTCAGCCGTCAGGCCCCGTCGCGCTGGCGGACGAGACCGCCGATCAGGTCAGTGGTGACGCATTGGTCGCCGCCAACGTTTTGCCCGTCACGTCCAACGCCAATCGTTCATCCAATATCGGAGTTCGCGCCGATTACGTTCCGAAAGAGGTTCAGAATCCCGATCAGATTACCGTAATACCCTCTGTCATTCCCGACACGGACGTTATTCCCGAATCCAACCCTAGTGTCATTCCCGACACCGATCGGGAATCTGATGATGTCGTTTCGAACGACCCTTCTGTCATTTCGAGCGAAGTCGAGAAATCTTTCTGGGCCGATGTTGAGGCTGAACCGGCGAAGCGTTCGGGCGGCCGTGTTGCCCTGCAGGCCGGCGGCATTACGGGAGGAAACGACGCGCATATTCAGATTTCGCGTCCCGCATTCTCCAGCGGTCTTCCGTCGGAGGGAATCCAGGAAAACACTCCTTCTTATTACCACGTCCCCGTGTCCGTAGGCCTCGGCGTACGTTATTATTTCACTGATAAGCTTGCGGCAGGTGCGGGCGTGAACTGGTCGTTCCTGACCAGGGAGTTCTCGGGCAAATACAAGACCGAAGAAGGAACCTTCACGCACAACCTTCAGTATGTCGGAATCCCCGTGTCTGTGTCGTACGACGTGGTGAACAGCAAGACCCTTCTGTTCTACTGCTATGCAGGAGGAAGTGTGGAGAAGGCCATCTCGAGCAAGTATTACATTTACTCCGTCAACTCTTCGCCGCTTCTTAGCGAAGATGTGCCGTCGCTGCAGTATGGCCTGCTCGGAGGTATAGGCGTGGAGTTCAGGCTCTCTGACCGCATCGGTCTGTACGCGGATCCGGGCGTGAAGTATTACTTCCCCGGCAACCAGCCGAAGAGCGTGAGGACAGACAGGCCGCTTATGTTCAGCCTGGAAGCCGGTCTGAGATTCAATCTTAAGTAATTATCTGAGCTTAACAAGTTCGACAGCACCCGGACATACATCTTCCTCCACAGGAGTGAGATGTATGATTCTTTGATTGGGGCTGCCCCTGAAAAGAAGGGTGGTGTCGCGCTGCTCGAGGATGAACGGCCCGTCCACCAGTGTGTCGATATAGGGCAGCATCTGCGCCAGGCGCTCGTCGGCCTGGATCTCTTCGAGGGTGTAGCCGGTCCAGCACCATATGTTCTTGGTGGTCTCGGCCTTGATCCTGCGCGCGAGCTCCGTGAACGCCTCCGGCTGGCAGAACGGATCCCCGCCCGTGAAGGTGACGTTGGACATACTGTCCGCCTTAATGATGTCCATCAGCTCGTCTATCTCCATCCAGTGGCCGTTCGCTATGTTCCACGACTGCGGATTATGGCAGCCCGGGCAGGCGTGGTTGCACCCTGCACAGTAAATGGCCGTACGGAAACCGGGTCCGTCGGCCATTGTCTGATGCACTATGTCCAGTACGCTGATCTTCACTATTTGTGGACCACGCGGTCTTTGAGCTCCGCGAGCTTGGCGCTGTTCCACCTGTTGGTGGTGCCGACCAGATAACCGGTAATACGCTGGAGGGTGTCGATGTGGTGACCGTGGCAGTGAGGGCACTCGGTAAGGTCTTCGGTGCTGTCTTCATAGCCGCAGTCAAGGCAGCGGTTGCGGTTGTGGTTCACTGAGCCGTAGCCGATGTCGTACTTGTCCATCAGGTCCACGATCTGCATAATGGCCTCCGGGTTGTGGGTCGCATCTCCGTCGATCTCCACATAGAAGATGTGGCCTGCGTTCTCGTATTTGTGGTACGGGCCTTCGATCTTCGCTTTGTGCTCGGGTGTGCAATGGTAGTATACCGGGATGTGCGAGGAGTTGGTGTAGTAGTCCTTGTCCGTGATGCCGGGCAGAACGCCGTAGGTCTTCTTGTCCCTGCGGGTGA
>JAFYIK010000156.1 GCA_017538685.1 Bacteroidales bacterium
AAACATACTGCAAATTTAACCGAAATAAGTTATCTTTACATCCTAGTTATGGCCAGAATCGAAAATTACCCCTCGCAGGTGCTTCAGGATGCCGTGGAGGCGATAAGCTCGCTTCCCGGAGTGGGCTCGCGCAGCGCACTGAGGCTCGCGCTGAGTCTGCTGGGGAGGCCCGCGCAGGAGATCAGCCAGTTCGCCGGCGCGATCGGCAGGCTGGCCACGGACGTGCACTACTGCAAGCGCTGTATGATGATCGCAGACGGCGAACTGTGCCCCATCTGCGCGGACTCCCGGCGCGACCAGTCCACCGTGTGCGTGGTCGCCAGCGTGCGCGACGTGATGAGCATAGAGGCCACCGGGCAGTACAACGGCGTGTACCACGTCCTCGGCGGCATCATCTCCCCCATCGACGGAATCGGCCCGTCGGACCTGAAGATACGCGAGCTGACAGAGCGCATCGGCGAAGGCAGCATTCAGGAGGTGATTCTGGCGCTCAGCGGCGACGTGGAGGGAGAGACCACTTCCTTCTACCTCTACCGTCAGATCGCCCCGCTCGGGGTGAAGATCACCACCCTCGCCCGCGGCCTCGGCTTCGGCGACGACCTCGAATACGCGGACGCCCTCACCCTCGGCCGCTCCATCGCCGCCCGGCAGCCGTTTAAACCGTAATAACCAAACAATCCGATATGCAACTGAATCTTGATTTTGACCAGCTCTCCGCAGTCCTTGCTATGGCTATTTTTATGGGACAGGTCGACGGAGAATTTACTGACGAAGAAATCCACGCCTTCACGGCCGGACTTCTGGATAAATACGAATTCGGGGACGACGACCTGTTTCACCGCTATATCCTCAGGGCGAAGGCGATGAACAACGACAGGGATGACTGGAATTATGCCCTCAGCCTGATCAGGAAATTCGAGCCCCACCAGAGGGAATTCCTCGCGGATATGATTACCCGCGTGATGAAGGCGGACGGAGTCATCGACCCGAAAGAAAGGGAACTGTATGATTCCCTCGTGGACGCATTTTCTCTTCCTCCGCTCGAGTCAGAAAACCGTTCTATGTCCAACAGGATCGCTCCCACCTATCTGGGAATCGGCTATCTGCACTTCTCTCATTTCGAGCAGGGTAGTATGGTCGCGCATCAGCCCGAACTGAAGGAAGACGGACAGATGAAAATTTTCGATTACATAGGGGCGCAGACCATCGATTACTGGAAGAATTATCCTTTGCTGAAAGCAATGGCCGCGAAACTTGACCTGCCTGCAGGAAAGACCCTGATAATGTTCCAGAATGAGAAGCACGGCAGCACCCCGAACAAAGCCGCATCACTGTTGTTGGGCAAGCCTGTCACAGACAGTGTCGGAATCTGCATCTCCAACGACGGCGAGAAGAACTCCTACGAAGGTTTCACGGACAGGCGCGACCTCGTGTGGCTGGTGAAGGCCATAGACTTCATTGCTCACGACGCCAGCCTTATTGACGGACCGGAGGAGTACTTCAAGTACAACAAGGCCCAGATCGACTGGGCGCTTAAAGACATCGCCGAACTCCCGAGTGTATAATTTTTTGCGACTCGGGGTATTGCCTATTTAGGAAAATTATCTACCTTTGCCGCGCTGGACTTCTCCGTGCTGTCCGGCTAACCCGTAAGTATAACCCCTTCCGACAAAATGCCGGGAACAAGCAGGAAGGCAAATGATCAGAATTTTCTACAGAC
>JAFYIK010000157.1 GCA_017538685.1 Bacteroidales bacterium
AAAATTTGGGACATCTTCGACACTTCTATGTTGTTTGAAGAATATTAGAACAGATAAGCGACTCCGACATACCACTGAGCGTCGTTAATCTTGGTGTTGTCAGCGGAAGAGCGGTTGAGGAGACCAATATCGTAGCCGGCCTTGATGCGAATGGTGTTCATCACGTCCACGCCGACGCCTGCGCCGAGGAGGAGGTTGAACTTACCGTAGTCGCTGCCGTCGGCATAGTTGTCGGTGGTGTTGACAGTGTTGGTGAGGCCGGTCTGATCAGTGTCGACAGTCTTGGAAGACAGACCGAAGGAAAGGCTCGGGCCTGCGAATGCGAAGAGCTTGAGGTCGTTGCTCAGCACATAAGAGTAGTTGCACTGGACAGGAACGACAAGATACATCTCGCTGGTCTTGGAGGTCGCTGCACCGAGAAGAATATCGTGCTCGGGAACGAAGAGAAATGCTCCCTTGAGGCCGGCGACAACGCCGAGGCCCTGGCCGAGATCGAAGGTGTAGTCAGCACCTGCATAGAAACCCTTAGAAGCTTCAGCCACGGTAGTGGTGGTGCTTCCGGATGTGACCGCGGTCTTCTGTGTGTTAGCGAGATAACCTGCTCCGACTGAGATCTGAGCAAATGCGCTGGTGGCTGCTGCAGCCACGAGAGCAATAGTCAAAAGAATCTTTTTCATATCTAGATTGTGGTTTATTGCATTTAAAGCGGTGCAAAGATAACAATTTTATTTGGAACGGAGTATCTCGCCGTTGTCGCGGACTATTGCCCTTTTGAAACGCTCGGTGTAACCGGGCTGGGTGAGACCGTCCGGAGTTCCGTCGTTGTACTTTGTGTGCTTGAAGTTGCCCTTGGCGTCCTGGGCCTTGACGTTTCCATCGATGAACTTCACGAGCAGGGTCTCTTCGAGCTTGACCCAGGCATTGAACTGCTTCTGTGCGGTGTTCACAGAGAATGAGGTCATCTGCTTGATGGCCTTGTCTGCCTTACCTGCGTGTACGAGGTCTGCGAGTTTCTTGTCCATATCCGGAACAGCCTTGCCGATCTGCTCGTTTTCAAAAGCGTCGACCCTCTCGCGCACGAACGGCTCCATCTGGTCGTACATACGGTAGCAGGAATTCGCCACGCGGTTGTTGATCCAGAATGCGGACTTCGCGGAGTAGTGCAGGAGGTCGCCGTTGCCCACCTTGAAGCACTCGGGCACTTCGGTGGAGCAGACATAGATGGGGGTGAGCCAGGAGGTGGCGGTGTCGTCCACGCCGAACCAGATCAGCGCGCCCACGGCATCGGGCAGCGAAGGACGCGCCTGCGCCACGAACCAGAAACCGGTCTGCTGGGTGGCGATCGCGCGCTCGTTGACATACTTCACGCCGTCCACCTCGAAGCCCATAGGCCTCCAGCGATAGGGGCAGGCGTTTCCGCCGGCGCCGGCGTCCACCCTCATATCCATCGGCGTGCCCTCGAAGTGGTCGCGCATAGCGTCGGCAACGTCCTTGACAGTGAGCTTGCGGGTGGGCTTTACGAACAGCGGCATCTCGCCGGAGAGGTCGTAGCCCATCGCATAATTGAGGTAGTCGTCCGCCGAGGCGCCGCGCTCGTTGCCGTACTGGTCGATGTAGGCGAAATGGCCGTCGCAGAGGATGTTGAACGCTGCCCAGACTCGCGCGTCGCAGGCCCTTGCACCGCCGAAGTCGAGCGGGTTGTAGGCGTCGCGGAAGCTGAACGCTTCGTCGGATTCGCCGGCGTACCAGCCGTTTGCGCGGGCGTAAGTGATAACGTCGGCGGCGTACTGGCAGTTCTCAGGGTCGTTGAGGGGGAAGGTGGTGATGCGGCACTGGTTGGCGTGGCCGCAGATGTAACCGTCCGGAATGCGGCGCGCCACCCACACGATGCCCTTTTCCTTGCCCTTGCCCACGAGGTCCATAATCCACGCTTCATCCTTGTCGGCGATGCTGAAGGTCTCGCCCTCAGAGCAGTAGCCGTAGGTGTTCGCCAGGTCCACGATGACCTTGATGGCTTCGCGGGCCGACTTTGCGCGCTCTAGCGCTATGTAGATCAGGCTTCCGTAGTCCATCAGGCCGCCTTCGTTGATCTGCTCCTCGCGTCCGCCCCAGGTGGTCTCGCCGATTATGAGCTGATGCTCGTTCATATTGCCCATACGCTGGTAGGTCTGTGCTACTTCGGGTATCTTGCCGAGCGGTTTGAAAGTGTCCCACTCGATCACCTGGCGCATTGCCTTGGGCTTGAATGTGCCCGCTTTCTTGAGGTAGAGTTCTCCGTAGAGCCAGTGGGAGTCGGCGGCATAGGAGACCATATTCGAACCGTCCGCGCTCGCGCCCTTGGTGACTATTATGTTCGTGCAGGCAAAAGCCTGGACGGCCGACATCAGAAGGAGGGCTGCCGCGGCCAGGAAAAGCTTGTTTTTCATTTTATCTTGGAATTGATTAATTTTGCGTGCTTTATGTAGTAAGCAAATATAATGAAATTATTCCGCATACTGATTTCCGTCGCGCTGGTCATCACCCTGATGCCCTTTACCGTCCGCGCCCAGGAGCCGAAAAGCCCCGAGCAGATGGAGAAAGAGATGAGGGAGGCGATAGACAAAGAGGTGGAAAAATACATACGCACGCTGGACCTTGATATGGCCCAGGAGTTCTATGTGGACTCCATCCTCACGCACGATTATAACGCGATGAGGGAGGAGCTGATGGAGAAAAGCCGCGCCAAGGTCAGCAATTCGGATGTCTATGTGGCGGTTCAGGATAAATGGGCCGAGCGTATCTATGTGGCATTCCGTAAGGTCCTGGACGACGACCAGTGGGCGAAATATCTTAAAAGCGGCGCCGCAAGGGACAAAAAGGCCCGCGACAAGCGCGAAGCGAAGCGCACAGCACAGTAATTATGAAGACAGAAGACATACAGCAGGTGATTTCGGAGCTGCAGGCTCTGAAGTGTGAGACTCTCAAGGATGTTGAAGAAGCCAGGGTGCATTTCCTCGGAAAGAAAGGCTTGATTACGGCCCTCTTCGATGAGTTCCGTACCGTGGACAGGGCCCAGAAGGCGGAGTTCGGCCGCCCGCTCAACGAGCTGAAGCAGCTCGCCATCGCGAAGGTCGAGGAGCTCCGCGACGCGCTCGCGTCGTCCGAGGCCGCTTCCGGCCCTCGAGAGGATCTCTCGATGCCCGGCGACGCCCTCTCCCTGGGCTCGCGCCACCCCGTGAGCATAGTCCGCAAGGAGATCGTGGACATCTTCCGCAAGTTCGGTTACGATGTGGCCGAGGGTCCGGAGATCGAGGACGACTACCACGTCTTCGAGGCTCTGAACTTCCCTCCGAATCATCCCGCCCGCGATATGCAGGACACCTTCTTCGTGTCCGCAGGGCATCTCAACCCGCTGCTTCTGCGCACTCACACCTCTTCCGTGCAGGTACGCGCGATGGAGAAAATGCCTCTCCCGATCCGCGTAGTCTGCCCCGGCCGCGTGTTCCGCAATGAAGCCATCAGCGCCCGCGCGCACTGCATCTTCCATCAGATCGAGGGCCTCTATATCGACGAAAACGTGACCTTCGCAGACCTCAAGCAGGCGATTCTCCTGTTTGCCCGCGAGATGTTCGGCCCGGAGACTCAGATCCGTATGCGCCCTTCGTACTTTCCCTTCACCGAGCCTTCTGCCGAGGTGGACGTCAGCTGCAACATTTGCCACGGCAAAGGCTGCAACATCTGCAAGGGAACCGGCTGGCTGGAGATCCTCGGCTGCGGTATGGTGGACCCCAACGTGCTCAAGGCGTCCGGCATCGACCCGGATAAATACAGCGGATTCGCTTTCGGTATGGGCCTCGAGCGAATCGCTATGCTGAAGTGGCAGGTCAACGACCTCCGCCACTATTTCGAGAATGATCTGCGCTTCCTACGCGAGTTCTCTACCGCTGTGGAAGTGTAATCACCCAATCGGAATTCATCCAAGAATTGAGGAAGGCTGCATCGTTGTACGGCGCGGCCATAAACTCGCCGTACCACGGCATAGCCCACAGCCACATTGCACCGTCGTGGGCGCAGGCCTCCGCCTGAGGGATGGCGCCGCACTCGCCCAGGGCCAGCATCTTCTTGTTTGAAATCGAGAGAAGTAAATCCCAGGCATCCTTGCCGGAAGTGTGGTAGATGTTCTCGCTCTGGGGATACCAGTCATAGGCAATGATATCCACATAATTGTCGCCGGGATACCAGTCGGCATCGCCGAGGCAGGAGGTCCAAACCCAGATGAGGTTGTGGATTCCGGCTGCGCCCAAATAGTCGAACACGTGCTTCCAGAGGGCGACATAATCGTCCGCGGTGCCTGCGCCCCACCAGAACCAGCCGCCGGACGCTTCGTGGAGAGGGCGGAAGAGCACTGGGATGTTCTGGTCCTGAAGGAGTTTCAGATAAGCCGCTAGTTTCTCCAGGTCGGCCTCCATCACTTCATTCTGCCAGGTGCCTTCCTTGAGGGCCTCGCCCGGAGTGAACTGGTTGTCTTTAGAGTAGAAACTAAGCTCCGGCTCATCGGTTGTGCGGATAATGCGTTTCTTCAATTCCGTTTTGCCGACGGGAGTCTTTATCACCACTGATTTGAGAGTGAAGGTGTTGCCGCCGATAATAAGGCCATACTCCAGCATACTTGCAAGGGAGAGGTCGTCTACCTCCACGGTGACCTTGCTGTTTCCTGCCGGGATGCTGAAAGCGTTGTAGTTGATTCCTGCCCTGTTGGCCAGCCCGACCCAACCGTCGTGATTCTCCAGAAGGGACATCTGTGAGCCTGCGGGCGCGTCCTCGTAGTTGATCACCACCTGGCAGTTCTCCTTCAAGGTCAGGAAGTGCAGGGAGTCGAGATACACGGCCTGTCCCCACATAACCACAGCCCCTTCATCATAGATGACCTTTTCATCATAATCCAAGGGATAGTTGAGGCCGATAGCTCTGTAGGTGAGATAACGTCCGGTCATCACGAGGCCGTGCAGGCTCAGTTCGGCGAGCATTTTCTCGTCTAGTATCACCGAGTACTTGCCCTCGCCCGGCTGGATGTCTACGTATGTGTAGTCCACGTTGTCTGCGCTCACCAGCCCGGGCCAATTCTCCGAATTCACTTTCAGGGAAAGCATAGGGTTATAGTCGCCCACGTGCGCGTCTTTGTAGTAGACGTTCATCTTGGTGCCGGGAGCAAGGCCTTCGAACGCGGAACTGTCCACGATCGCCCAGTTGTCCCACACGCCGATGGTCGCGTCCGGGAAGTCGACCACTATGTCGTCCGGGAACTCGGAAGTGACTGGACCGGGATCGCCGGATCCGTCGCTGGTGGGCACTGCCCAGTGCCAGCCTGCCGCCACTATTCCGCCTTTGTCGCTCCAACCCTTGACGGGCGAGATGTCGCCATAGTCAATCCAGTCGGCGGGGCTGGCGGCGAGGTGGATGTAGTCAAAGGCGTTGATGGCCGGATACTTACCCGCGACGCTCTTGATCGCCTCGGCGTTGGCCGTGTTCCAGCTCACCTCCGCCATAGCGGCGGTGTAGATCTTCGAGCCGAAGTCGGCCTTAAGCTGTCCGTAGAGGGCTTTCGCCTCGGCGGTGGCTGACGGGTCCACCGGGCTGTCGGCAAGCGCAAAGGCACCCGCGTTGAAGTTGTTCAGGCTGACGGTCGTGAACGTGAGCGTCAGGTCCTCGGCGTAGTTGCCGTCCGCGTCCTTGACCGAAGGTTTGAGCACCTTAACTGTGTACTGCGTGCCGCTCTGCAGGGTCACGGGGATGTAGAGGACGTTCTCCACCACGTAAATGGCTTCGTCGTAGTATTCGCCGTTCACGCTGATGGTGGGGTTCGGGGCCAGGCTGATAGGTTTGTCGTAGTTTATAACTATCTCGTTAATGAGTTCCACGCCGGTCGCGTTTGCAGCCGGCACCGTGCTCACCACTTTCGGCGCTTCGGTGGGTTCGGGCTTGACATCGTCCGGTTCTTTGGGCTCAACCTCAGGTGTGCAGGCGAACGCCAGAAGCAGAATGCTTAGACAGAATAAAAACTTTTTCATATCAATAATTTTCAGGTTCTATACGGAAATTGGCCACGGCGAAGTCCACGTCCCAGTCGGTGGGCGGCTGGATGGTGAAAGCAAAGTCGAGATAATCCCCTTGCGGAGGCAGTTCGGAAGCCACCTGTGACAGGGGGAAGGAGAGAGTGACCCATTCTCCTCCGGTGTTGAAAGCGGTGCCGCCGAGGTCCAGGGCCACGTTAGTCTTCAGCTCGATCTGCACCAGCAGACCCTGGTTGCCGGCGGCGTTGTAGGCCGGCAGCGGCTTGGCCGGGTTGGTCCAGAGCTCGAACTTGAATATCCAGGAGGTCCAGTCCTCGGGCACTTCGTAGTTCCAGTCGTCGCCCATTCCGAGCGAATTCCAGGTCCAGCCGGAGTACGTGTTGTTGAAACGAAGGAACTTGTATCCCGGCGATTCAGGGTCGCCTTCGCCCGTCCCGTCCGTCAGGATGGTGGAGGCGAGGGCGGGGCTCCAGAAGCCGGTGGTCGCGAAATTGCCGAAGAACAAGTGGGAAGTGTCCCTGAAAGGAATGTTCTTCGTCTGCGGACCGAGCTTGATGTCGTTCCACTTGAAGGTTATGAGCGTCTGGTCCGGAGTTCCCTCGGGGATGACTATGTAGAGGCCATTCTGGTCGATGGACGAGACCTCCACGGGGTCGCCGTAGATGGTGATGGATGCTCCTGAACCCTCACGCCCGAAGCCGTAGAGGTCGAAATAGTCGCCCGCCACCTTCACCGTGCTGCCGGCGTGGGCGAATTCGTTGGCGAGGCCGGTCAGAACAAGCTGGGGAACGCTTATCTCGAAGTCGATGGACACGCTTCCCTGCGCTGTCCTGTAGACCAGGCTGTTGCTCATCACGTCCGGCATCACCCTGGGAATCAGGATATAGCTGTTTTCGTTCTCGCAGTAGCATTTGTCGAGCTCCGCATCTATCCCGTTGAAGCTCACGCTCAGCGGATTCGCGAGGTTCTTGCCGACTATGTGGATGAACTGCGCAAGGGCGCCCTCCGTCAGAGGGGTCTCCATCTCACCGTCGTGGATGTCGTACACCGCTTCGATGACGGGAGCGCCGTCGTTGGTAAAACGGTCGGGATAATCCGTCTTGTAGGTCACTATGTCGTTGCACGCGGCGGCAAGGACGCAGACCGAAAGCATTATAAGTAACTTTTTCATCGCTGCGTTAATTCCATCCGGGGTTGTTTTCATTGATCTGGGTGTTGGAGTTAATCTCCTCCTGAGGGATAGGGAACAGCAGATGCTTGCCGGTGCGCTTCTTGTTCACGCCCGAGTCGTCGATGCTCACGGCGTTCATAGCATCTATGTAGATACCCCAGCGGATGAGGTCCCAGCGGCGGTCGCCCTCGCAGGCAAGCTCTTTCGCGCGCTCCTCGAGGATGGCGCTGCGCATAGCGTCCCTGCCCGGCACCGCCGCCATCTGCACGGCGTTCGAGCGCTTGCGTATCTTGTTGAGGCAGAGCATCGCTTCGTCGCCGTGGCCCAGCTCGTTCTGGGCTTCGGCATAGATCAGCATCACGTCCGCGTAGCGCAGGAACGGGTAGGCCGAGTCGGAGTTCTCCGCCGTGCGGTCAGTGACGTCGTCGTACTTCATCGTGAAGGCGAGGGTGTAGCTGTTGTGTGTGTACTGGTAGGTGTTTCCGTCCGCAAGGCCCGCATACTTGTCTTTGTCGGACTCGGGGTAGTAGTAGTACCCGTTGTAGTCCGCCTGGAACGACTGCTGCCAGAGGTGGCGTACGCCGTTCGTGATGCGGTAATCTCCGTCGTCGAACAAGCGGTACCAGTTGTAGGTGTTGCCCAGCCACTGCCCGGTGGTCACCTTGTTGCTGGTGGCGCTGGCGAACACTCCGCTGTAGTAAACGTGCACCTGGGTGCGGAAGACCATCTCGCCGCTGAGTGACTGCACGCTGAACAGGAACTCGGACGCGTCGCGGTTAGAGGCCTTCCAGAGCTTGTCGTAGTCGGAGAGCTCCACCGTTCCGTACTCGCCGTCAATAACCTTCTTCGCCCATTCGGAGGCCTTGGCGTACAAAGCCGCGGAATCCATATTGTCGTAGCCTGCGACCGCTTCCTTATAGAAGATGTTGGTCATCAGCGGGCTGTATTTGTAGACCGTCTGGCCGAACTCCACGTCGGAGTAGACCGCGCTTATGCCGTTGCCCGTGCGGACGGTGATCGGCGTGCCTTCCGGCATAGCGGCCGAGGCCATAGTCGCATAGACCTTCGCGAGAAGGCCGGCGGCGCTGGCAGCGCACACGTGGCCGGGGGAGCGGCGCGGATCTCCGCTCTTGTACATCATCGACGCCGCATCTTCGAGCAGCCCGATTATATGGTCATAGACCACCTCCACGCTGTCGCGCGGGCTGGAATACGAGCCGCCGTCCAGCACGTCCTTCTTGATGCACGGCACAGGGCCGAACGCGCGGACGAGGAGGAAGTAGGCGAACGCTTCGTGGAAGTAGAGCTCGCCGATGGCGTTGTTCTTATATGCATCGCTGACATTCTGCATTTTCGCTATCTGCCTTTCGGCGAGATTGGCGTCCATTATCAGGTTGTAGCAGCATTTCCACATTCCGGGGACCATTTCGGCGGCCTGGAAATTACCGGCGCCCATAGTGCCGAGGAACCAGTCCGGGCCGGAGATGTAGTCGCAGTCCAGTTCGAGCACGAACGGGAACCACGCCCAGCGGAACATATCATCCAGGTAGTTGGCATACACGCCGCTCACCCACACGTCCACTCCCCCTTCGGAGTCCTCGATCTGCTCTGGTCCTATGAAGGATGAAGGCTTCTCGGCGAGCCAGTCGTTGCAGGAAGTCAAGAGAACCGCAGTGATTAGTATGATGATTATTCTTTTCATATCAGAAGGTGCAACTGATTCCTATTGCGAAGGTTCTTGATGCCGGATAAGAGTAGACGTCCACACCGCGGCGGGATGAATCCGTGCCGAATGCGTTCACGTCGGGGTCGTAGCCTGAGTACTTTGTGAGAGTAAGCAGGTTGTTTGCGGAGAGGGTAAGGAGAATCTGTTCCACTCCCTTGAAAGGAGCGGGTATCCTCCACGATAAGTCGAGGCTCTTAAGCTTCACATAGCTGCCATCCTCGATATAGCGGTTGCTGAGCAGGAAGTTGCGGGTGTAGCCGGCCGTGGCCTTGGGCCATTTGGCGTTTTCCTTGTTTTCGGGCGTCCACCTCGTGTCGTAGGCGTCCCTGGTGATGTTTCCGATATTGCCCAGCTTGATGTCCCACAACGTTCCGTTGAAGATATCGTTGCCCTGGCAGCCCTGGATGAGGAAGCTCAGGGAGAGGTTCTTGTAGGAGATGCTGTTCGTAATGCCGAAGGTGTAGTCGGGGTTGGCGTCGCCTATCACGGCGCGGTCGGAGGTGGTGATGCTGCCGTCGCCGTCGAGGTCGCGGTACTTGATTTCACCTATCTTCGAGAGCACCACGGCGGCGGTGGCGTCCCTGTACTGCGGGTCCGCGCGCACTTCCGCTTCGTTGTCGTAGAAACCGTCTTCCACATAGCCGAACATCGCTCCGATGGGCAGGCCGTTGCGCTGGAGGAAAACGTCGTCGGCGGCGTACCAGAGGCTGTTCGCGAACTGGTCGCCGCTGAGTCCGCCGATCACGTTGCGGTTGAAGGAGATATTCGCATCCACGGTCCAGTTCCAGTTTCGCTTGGAGACCGCGACCGCGCGGGCGGTGAGTTCGAGGCCGGTGTTCGTGACGTTGCCGCTGTTCACCAGCATATTCGAGAAGCCGGTGGACGGCGGAATCTGGATTTCCTGCAACAGGTCGCGGGTGACCTTCTTATAATAGTCCACGGTGAAGGTGAAGCGGTCGCCGGCGAAGCCAAGATCGACGCCGGCGTTCACCTGCGAGGTCGTCTCCCACTTGATGTCCGAGGACACTGGGCCGCGCCAACTCGTTAGAGCGGAGCCGGAGGTCATCGAGCCGCCGAAGGGGTAGTTGGCGGTGCTGAGCATCGCGATCGAGCGGTAGGAGCCTATGCCCTGGTTGCCTGTTTCGCCGTAGCTCACCCTGAATTTAAGGTTGCTGAAAACTCCAAGGTCTTTTATGAACTGCTCTTCTGAGGCCTTCCAGGCGAGGGCGCCGGAAAGGAAGGTCGCCCATTTGTTGCCCACGGCGAATTTCGACGAACCGTCCGTACGCACGCTCGCGGTGAGCAGGTACTTGCCCATCAGGGTGTAGTTCACTCGCCCGAGGAAGGAGGCCAGGGTCATATAGCCGGTGTCGCTTGTGATGGTGGCTTTGTCCAGGGCGCGCGAAAGGTCGTTGTCCTTGGTCTGGTCGTCGGGGAAGTTCATCAGGTTCATCGTGTATTGCTTCCACTCGCTTCTTTCAGCGGTGAAACCTGCGACTGCGTTTATGCTGTGGATGTCCGCAAGGATCTGGTCGTAGGTGAAGAGCGATTCGCTGGTGAGGCTGCTCCAGGTGCTGCCGCTTCGGCTGGCCTGGCCGTTGCGCGGTGCGCGGCCTTCGTAGGAGTGGCGGTCGTAGAAGGCGCCGCGCTCCTGGTCGCTGTAGCCCAGTCCGAGGTTCTGCCTGAAGCGAAGGGTGGGGAGTATGCGGATTTCGAGGTATGAACTGTCGTAAAAGTTGATTCCGGAGAGGTGGTCCTTGGTGTTTTTCACGTAGGCCGCCGGGTTGGCCGCGAGCCAGTTGAGGTCGTCGGCGGTGGAGGTGTCCATATCTGCGCCATAGACGGGAGGGAAGACTATCGCAGAACGGATGATTCCGGTGTTGTAGGAGAGGGTGTTCGCGAAGTCGGTCTCGGATTTGGTGAAGCTGAGGTTGGTGCCGATTTCCATCCAGCCTGTGACGTGTTTGCCTATGCTGGCGCGCAGCGAATAGCGCTCGTAGCCGGAGTTGCGAATGATGCCGTCCTGCCTGGCGTAGTTGCCGGAGTAGGCGTAGAAGCCTTTGTCGTTGCCGCCGCTCACGCTGAGGTTGTAGTCGGTGGAGAAGGAGGTGCGGAAGATTTCTTTCTGCCAGTCGGAGGCGCCGATTTCGAAGGAGTTGCCGTATTCGTCGTAGTAGAAGCCGGGGGTCTTGAAGTCTTCAGGCGCGGGGGAGTAGACGCCGGCCGCGTAGTTGGGGTGACCGTCGGCGAAGTTGGGATACGACCAGCGGCCGGCGTACTGGTAGGTGTCGTACATCGCGCCTTCGTAGTAGGTGCTGTTGTCGTACTGTTCGTTGATGTAGCTCGCGTAGGTGGCGGCGTCCAGCACGGGGATGATGCGGACCACGTTCGCCATAGAGGCGTTCACGCTCAGCTCCACCCTGGGTTTTTCGGTGCGCCCGCGCTTGGTGGTGATTATCACCACGCCGTTGGCGCCTCGGGAGCCGTAGATGGCGGTGGCGGATGCGTCTTTGAGCACCTCCATACTCTCGATGTCGTGCGGGTTGATGAAGCTCAGCGGATTGGACGACTGCTCGGAGGTGAGGGCGGTGTTCGAGGGTGTGCTGCCCGTTTCGAGCGGAATCCCGTCCACGATGAACAGCGGCTGGGAGCTGGTGGTGAAGGAATTGGCTCCACGGACGAGGATGCTCATACCTCCGCCCGGGGCGCCGTCGCTCTGCTGGACCACCACGCCGGCGATCTTGCCCTGCATACCGTGGGCGATGTCGATCGAGCCGCCCTTCATAAGGTCTTCGGATTTGAGCTGGCTGACTGCGCCGGAGAGGTCGCTTTTCCTGACGGTGCCGTAGCCGATGACCACCACTTCATCCAGGTACTGAGTGTCTTCGTGAAGCACGACGTCGATCACGCTGCGGCCGCCCACCGGGATTTCCACGTTGGAATAGCCTATGGAGGAGAGGACCAGGATGGCGCCTTCTTTCACGTCTATGGCGTAGTGTCCGTCGAGGTCGGTGACGGCGCCGTTGTAGGTGCCCTTCTCCAGTACGCTGGCGCCGACGACTGGTTGCCCGGTGTTGTCGGTGACCGTGCCGTGGACGTTTCTGGTCTGTGCGAACAGTCCGGTTGCCACGGTCAGGGCCAGCAGGAAGGTTGCTAGTTTTAAGTTCATTATCAGAATGCGACCCTGTTGGACTCTTCTCCGAGATAGTTGTAGGTGGCGATCTGATACGTGTCGGCCGCCCTGCCGTTCTGGTCGAAGAAGGTGTTGGGGGTTAGAGTGGGTGTTATTTGCAGTTTAATGTAAAGTTCCGAGTTTTTGTAGATGGCGAAGCCGTCCGCGTTGTCTTTGGTGGGGAGGACCCACGTCAGGGAGACTCCGGTGCCCACTTCTTTGGTGGCGGAGCTCACGGCCTTGGGCACGGGGCAGGTCTCGAGCTGGCCGGTTTTCACGTAATTCTTGTAGGCTTCGTGGTGATGACCGAGAACGTTGTTCGGGCTCTGGTAGTGAGGATAGGCGAAGCAAATGATCTTGCTGACGAATTTGTCCACGGCTTCCATCTGTTCGACTATGCGTCCCAGCGGAGCGCTTGCGAAATGACTGCCGTCCTTGAGGCTGAACTGCTCGAAGGTCTCCACGTTGCCCCATAGCTGGAGGCCCTGGACCAATGCGGTCGCTTCCTGGTACTGGTAGAACCAGCCTTTGACGTTCGCCACAGCCATCCTGGTTGCGCCCACGCAGTCTTGCGGTGAGAATATGTCGCCTTCCCTGAAATGCATCTTGGGGAGGACTTCCTTCCAGAACTTGCCGTAGCTGGCTGCCGATCCCAGCGAAGGGTTGGCGAAGGGGCTGAATATAAGCGGAGTGTCTTCCGGTATGGCGTCCAGGATGACGTTGATTGCGTCTACGAAGAGTTGTTTGGCGTCGTCTGAGTTCCAGTTGAGGTTGTCGATTTCCCAGTCCCAGTACCAGCCGTATAGAGTGCCTTTATAGTCGTTCTGGAAGCGGTTGAGGATGCTCGCTATCACGGTTTTACCCTCTTCCATCCTGGCCATAAGCCACGTCCGGTTGCGGCCCTGGCTCCACCAGTCGCTGTGGTAGTTGGGGCCTACGAAGATTTTTATGTCGTGTTTCTTCGCGCTCTTGAGGCATTTCCCCAGAGAAACAAGGTCTGCGTCGTTGCCCCCGTCTTTGATCGGGGTGTAAATCAGGTAAGTGATGCCGGCTTCTTTGAGGACATCCATTTCGGAGTCCCACCTTGCGTCATCCCAGTAGACAGTGTACCAATGCTGGAGGAATGTGCCCTCGATGACAGGGAAAGTCTTGGTTGTCGTGGTGTCCGTGGGATTGGTATGGGTGGTGGTATCCGTCGGATTTGGCTTCGGATCGGGGTCAGGAGTCGGTCCCGGCTCCGGATTCTCGGGGCCGCAAGCCGCCGCCAAAACGGCAATCAGAGCTATTGCAGTTATTAATTTGAGTGTTTTCATTGTTATGTAGCCTCAAATTTAGCAATAATTTTTTGCGTATTTTATTTTTTGCCGTATATTTGCAGTCCCGTTTTTCGGGAACACGACGCGGAAATAGCTCAGTTGGTAGAGCGCAACCTTGCCAAGGTTGAGGTCGCGGGTCCGAGCCCCGTTTTCCGCTCAAACGTTGAATGACAGCCTTCACGGCTGTCA
>JAFYIK010000158.1 GCA_017538685.1 Bacteroidales bacterium
GATACCGGTTCAGCGTATATGTAGATAAATGAACGCGTTGCGTTTTGTAATTTCGGAAATTAGTCGTATCTTTGCAGCCCGCCAAAATACGTGGTGGGATATATAGTATTTATTATTAAACAATTAACAAACCAATGCCTGGATTAATTGGAAAGAAAATCGGAATGACTTCCGTTTTCGGTGCCGAGGGAAAGAATATTCCATGCACCGTTATCGAGGCTGGTCCGTGCGTTGTTACGCAGCTCCGTACAGTAGAAAAAGATGGTTATGCCGCTGTACAGCTCGCCTATGACGAAACCACAGATAAGCACGCCAGCGCGCCTCTTCAGGGGCACTTCAAAAAGGCAGGAACCACTCCTAAGCGCAAGCTTGTCGAGTTCAAGGCAGACTTCGCAGGAGAGCTAAAACTTGGCGACACTCTCACGGTCGCGGACGTTTTCGGTGAAGGCGTTCCTTTCGTGGATGTGGTCGGCACATCGAAGGGTAAAGGCTTCCAGGGCGTTGTCAAGCGCCACGGATTCGCCGGTGTAGGCGGTCAGACCCACGGTCAGCACAACCGTCTTCGTCACCCCGGTTCTATGGGCGCATCCTCATGGCCGTCCCGCGTATTCCCCGGAATGCGTATGGCAGGACACATGGGTTGTGACCGTGTAAAGGTTGAAAACCTTGAAGTTCTCAAGGTCATCCCTGAGAACAATCTCATCGTTGTTAAGGGCTCCGTTCCCGGAGCTAAGGGTTCTTATGTAATTGTGGAGGCTTAAGAGTATGGAACTTTCAGTTTACAAAATCGACGGTAAAGAGTCCGGAAAGAAAGTCGCTCTGGACGAGAAAGTTTTCGGTATCACTCCGAACGACCACGCAATTTATCTCGACGTAGTGCAGTACCTCGCCAACCAGCGTCAGGGTACCAGCAAGTCGAAGGACCGCAGCGAGAACGCGCACAGCACCAAGAAACTCGGACGCCAGAAAGGCGGCGGTGGTGCACGTCACGGTTCTCTGAAGGCCGGTATTTTCGTAGGCGGCGGCACCATTCACGGTCCGAAACCTCGCAACTATTGGCACAAGCTTAACAAGAAGGTCAAGAGCCTCGCACGTTGCTCCGCCCTTTCTTACAAGGCAGCCGAAGGCGCCATCACTATCGTAGAGCCGTTTGCAATGGAGGCTCCCAAGACCAAGGAATTCGCCCAGATCCTGACTAACCTCAAGGCCGGCGACCGCAAGGTCCTCTTCGTCCTCCCCGCAAATTCGGACAACATTTTCCTTTCATCCCGTAACCTTCCTTACGCGAACGTTATTACTGTTGACGAGATCAACACCTACGCCGTGATGAACGCGAACACTCTCGTTCTCGTCGATGGCGTGCAGGACGTTCTTGCATCGAGGGTCAAATAAAACTGACAAGAGATGGGAATTATTATTAAGCCAATCGTTACAGAGAAGCTGACGGCTCAGGGCGAAAAGTTGAACCGTTACGGCTTTGTGGTAGACCGCAAGGCGAACAAGCTTCAGATCAAGGAAGCAGTCGAGACTCTTTACGGAGTGTCGGTTGCAGACGTCAATACAGTCAATTATCACGGCAAGAGAAAACAGCGCTACACCAAGTCCGGTCTTCTCCGCGGCCGTATGAATCACTTCAAGAAGGCCATCGTGACCCTTGCAGGTGAGGATAAGATTGATTTCTACGCTAACATCTAGTAGGAGGGAAGAACAATGGCAATCAGAAAATTCAAACCGGTAACCCCGGGTCAGAGGAACAAGGCTATCAGCTCTTTCGAAGAGATCACAACCAACAAGCCTCAGAAGTCGTTGCTCGAGCCTCTTAAGAGGACCGGCGGACGCAACAACACTGGTCAGATGACTATGCGTTATATCGGTGGCGGACACAAGAAGATGTACCGCATCATCGATTTCCTTCGTAACAAAGACAATATGCCTGCGACGGTTCTTACCATCGAGTACGATCCTAACCGCAGCGCACGTATCGCTCTAGTTCAGTATGCTGACGGAGAGAAGAGGTACATCATCGCTCCCAACGGACTTTTGGTAGGACAGACTGTCGAGTCGGGCAGCGGAGTCGCTCCCGAGGTCGGCAACACTCTCCCTCTCAGTGAGATTCCGGTCGGTACTATGGTTCACGCGATCGAGCTTCGTCCCGGACAGGGCGCCGCAATGGCCCGCTCAGCCGGTACCTTCGCTCAGCTGGCAGCCCGTGAGGGCAACCACGCCATCCTTCGTCTCCCTTCGGGCGAGACCCGTATGGTGCTGGTCAGCTGCCGCGCAACCATCGGTGTCGTTTCAAACACTGACCACAACCTCGAGTCGTACGGTAAGGCAGGTCGCAGCCGCTGGCTTGGCCGCCGCCCGCACAACCGAGGTGTCGTTATGAACCCGCACGATCACCCGATGGGTGGTGGTGAAGGTCGCGCAACGGGTGGACATCCTCGTAGCCGCAAGGGTCTCCCTGCAAAGGGCTACAAGACTCGCAACCCGAAGGCAGCTTCCAACAGGTTCATCATTGAAAGAAGAAAGAAGTAATCGGAATAAACAATTGAGATTATGAGTCGTTCATTAAAGAAAGGTCCATACATCCAGGAAGCACTGGAGAAGAGAGTTCTTGCTATGAATGATGGTAGCAAGAAAAAAGAGGTGGTCAAGACCTGGTCCCGCGCCAGCATGATCTCCCCTGACTTCATCGGCCATACTATCGCTGTTCACAACGGAAACAAGTTTATTCCGGTTTATGTAACTGAGCAGATGGTCGGTCACAAACTCGGAGAATTCGCTCCGACCCGCACTTTCCGCGGACACGCAGGTAACAACAAGAAATAAGGAGTAAACAATGGGAGCTCGTAAAAGACTTATGGCTGAAAAGCTCAAGGAGCAGAAGAAAGCCACCGCTATTGCAAAGCTGAACGATGTGCCTACATCTCCTCGCAAGATGCGTCTTGTTGCAGACACCATCAGAGGCGTTGAGGTTAACCACGCACTCGATCTTCTTAAATTCTCGAAGAGGGAGGCATCCGGCCGTCTCGAGAAACTTCTCAAGAGCGCTATCGCAAACTGGGAAGCGAAGAACCCGGAACTGTCGAAAGAACTGGACAACGGTAACGTGATCGTCAAGTCGATCATGGTGGGCCCCGGCCGCACGCTGAAGCGCATCCGTCCTTGCCCTCAGGGTAGGGCCGGCCGCATCCGCAAGCGTTCGAACCACGTCACCATCGTCCTCGATGTCAAAAAACCAGTAGAGAACAAGTAATATGGGACAGAAAACTAATCCTATCAGCAACCGTATCGGTATCACACGTGGTTGGGACTCTAACTGGTGTGGTGGAAACTATGCGGAGAAGATCGCGGAAGATTTCGAAATCCGCAAGTATCTGGGCAGCCGCCTCGCAAAGGCCAGCCTCTCGAGGATTATCATTGAGAGGACTCTCAAGCTCGTCACCGTCACTATCTATGCCGCACGCCCCGGTTTCATCATCGGCAAGGGTGGCTCGGATATCGACAAACTTAAGGAAGAGCTTAAGAAGGTCACAGGCAAGGACGTCCAGATCAACGTCTATGAGGTCAAGAAGCCCGAAGTGGACGCCAACATCGTGGCAGACTCCATCGCTCGTCAGATCGAGGGTCGCGTCAGCTACCGCAGGGCCATCAAGATGGCTGTTGCGAACACGATGCGCGTAGGCGCAGAAGGTATCAAGGTGCAGATCAGCGGCCGCGTCGGCGGTGCTGAAATGGCCCGCAGCGAGATGTTCAAGGAAGGCCGTACGCC
Source organism: Bacteroidales bacterium (assembly GCA_017538685.1). The sequence continues at coordinate 3,773 of JAFYIK010000158.1, forward strand.
TCTCCACACATTCCGCGCCGATATCGACTACGCACTTGCAGTCGCAAGCACGAAGGTCGGTGCCCTTGGCATCAAGGTCTGGATCTGCAACGGTGAGAAGTACGGAAAGCAGGATCTTACTCCTGCCGCCGTGGCTGCCGCCAATGCCCAGGCATCCGGCGCTCCCCGTCAGGGTGGTCGCGACCGTGGCGGACGCCGCGGAGACCGTCGCCCCCGCAGGGACTCCGGCAAGTAGTTTTCCTCAGGAAAATGCTTATATTTACAACCGGTTTCGCACCAAAGCGGGGCCGGTTGTTTATTTTAAGAAGGATAATATGAAGAAATCATTTTTTATCGCAGTTCTGGCGGCCGTGATGATGGTCGCCTGCTCCAGCGGCACCATCGAGGAAAGAAAAGCGCAGTTCCAGAAGGGCGTCCAGGCTCTGGTTATGGAGTACAACGAGGCTTGTATGGCGGTGGATGCGGACAGTACCCTTACCGGTGAGCAGAAAGAGGCTAAGTATAAGGCAATCGATGATAATACTGATGAGAAGTACAAGGCCCTCTGCCTGAAGACCATCAAGAAGAACCGCGACAACGAACTCGGCGTGATGGTTCTCAAGGAAGTCTACACCGAGCTCAAACCGGAAGTGGCTGAGAAATATATCAAGATGCTTTCTCCCGAAATGCAGGCGGACGAGTCCATCGTGAAGATCAGTGAACACCTTGAGGCTTTGAAGAAAACCGCAGAGGGCAAGCCTTTCACAGATTTCGTGGTGGACGGCGTGAAGTTCTCCGATTTCGTGGGTCAGGGCAAATACATCCTCGTGGATTTCTGGGCAAGCTGGTGCGGCCCCTGCAAGAGGGAAATTCCCAACATCAAGCGCGTCTATGAGACCTATGCCGGCGACGATTTCGATGTGCTGAGCGTGGCGGTCTGGGACGATCCTGAGGACACGAAGCGCGCGGCTGAGGAACTCGGAATAGTCTGGAACCAGATTATCAACGCCCAGACCATCGCTTCCGATGCCTACGGCTTCAATTCCATCCCCCAGATTATGCTTTTCGGCCCGGACGGCAGGATAGTGAAGAAGGGTCTGCGCGAAGGCGCGATCGAGAAGGCTGTCAAGGAAGCCCTTGGACGTTAGGGAAAAAATAGCTTTGTTTCCGCATTCCCCCGGAGTCTATAGGTACTACGACTCCGAGGGAACGGTCATCTATGTCGGTAAGGCGAAGGATCTCCACAAGCGGGTGGCGCAGTATTTCGTGCCGCCGGAGAGGCTGAACGCGAAGACGCGTGTGCTCGTGAGCAAGATCGCGGACGCGCAGTACTCCGTGGTGGATTCCGAAGCCGACGCGCTGCTTCTTGAGAACAATCTGATCAAGCAGTACAAGCCGAAGTACAACATATTATTAAAGGATTCGAAGACCTATCCGTGGATATGCGTCACGGAGGAGCCTTTCCCGCGTGTGTTCATTACCCGCAGGGTGACGAAGGGCGCCCGTTACTTCGGGCCCTACAGCTCCGCGAGGCACGCACACGCGCTGGTGGAGTTCTTCGAGTCGGTCTATCCTTTACGTTCGTGTAAATACAAGATTGACTCGGAGGCCATTCTTCACCATAAGTTCCGCCCGTGCCTTGATTTCCATATCGGAAAGTGCAAGGGCCCTTGCATCGGAGCCTATTCGCAGGAAGAGTACGGCGCGGATATCGCTGAAATCGTGAGAATCCTCAGCGGCGACACCGCCGCCCTCATCCGCGAGTACAACGCCCGTATGAAACAGGCCTCTGACAATCTCGATTTCGAACAGGCCCAAATCTTCAAAAACCGTCTCGACCTTCTGAATGAACATTACTCTAAGAGTGTAATATCTTCCGCTCGTGACGTGGATGCGGACGTGTTCTTTCTGGATTTTGACCATAACTTCAGCGGTCAGGAGGTCGACTCCGAAAGCCTTCGCTCCGCTCATCCCTCCCACTTCGTGGGCCCCTCCCGTTCATGTGGCCACGGGCGGCCACAGGCCTCGGAGCCGATCCTCCTGGCCGCTTGGGGTTCTTTTTTTAGAATCAGGGGCGGATCGGTTATTCAGAGTTTGAATTTGGCGTTCAAGAGCAAGATCGAGGAGAGCAGGGAGTCGATGTTGAGCACGTTTATCGCGGAGATTGAGTCGAAGTTCGGGGAATTGTCGAAGGAGGTGATAGTGCCGTTCCTTCCGGATGTGGAGATTGATGGGGTGGAGTTCAAGATTCCGGTTAGGGGCGATAAGCTGGCGCTTCTGGAACTGAGCGCCAAGAATGCGCGCGAGTTCCATTTCAATTCGTTGAGGCAACTGGAGAAGACGGACCCGGAGCAGTTCAAGAAACAGGCGCTGGAGGAGATACGCGATGCGCTGGGAATGAAGGAACTTCCGGTGCATATCGAGTGTTTCGACAACTCCAATATCCAGGGAACGAATCCCGTGGCTTCGTGCGTGGTGTTCAGGAACGGACTTCCGTCGAAGAAGGATTACAGGAAGTTCAAGATAAAGACCGTCGTGGGCGCCAATGATTATGCGTCGATGAAAGAGGTCGTGAACAGGCGCTACTCCAGGATGCTGGCCGAGGCGCCGGACGATCTGCCGCAGCTCGTCGTGATCGACGGCGGCAAGGGCCAGCTGGGTTTTGCCTGGCAGGCCGTGCAGGAACTCGGGCTCGAAGAGAAGTTTATGGTGGTCGGCCTCGCGAAGAGGCTCGAAGAGATAGTCCGCGTGGACGATCCGTATCCGTTGTTTCTCGACCGCAATTCGCAGGCTTTCCGCGTGATCACGCACATCAGGGATGAGGCGCACCGTTTCGGCATCACTTTCCACAGGAATCTGCGTTCGAAGTCCCAGGTGCATTCGGCTCTCGACGACATCCCCGGTGTGGGCGAGCGCACGCAGCAGCGCCTGCTGCTGCACTTCGGCAGCGTCGCCCGTATCGCCGCCGCCTCAGAGGCAGACCTCGCTTCCCTCGTCGGCCCCAAGCTTGCCAAAACGATTAAAAATGCTTTGAAATGAACGATAGCAAATTCAACAAATGGTTCAACGCCTTCCTGCTGGTGGGTATGATAGCGTGCGTCACGGTGGCGTGCGTGATGAATCTGAATAAACCGGATGCCCGTGTGGCGCTGACTGTCCTTTCGTCGGTCGGCGCGCTGATGGGCGTTATCAGCGTGGTCCTTTCCGCTAACGGAAACATCCTCACTTTCGTCTTCGGACTTGTGGACGTGCTGATATATTCCTACACGCTTCTGGATCAGAACGTGCCGATGACCCTCGGCCTGCACGTGCTCTACTTCCTTCCGATGGAGTTCATCGGCTTCTTCGGATGGCGCAAGCGCGGGGCGACCGCGAAAAAGGCCGTCCAGGCGCGCCGTCTCACCCCGAAGGGCTGGCTGAACGTGATCGCGCTGTTCATTATGGTCTACGGCGCCGTCCTCGCGGTCGCCTGGCTGATAGCGCGATACCAGGGCAACGTGGCCTGGGCGAAGATGTCGTTCGACACCGCCGTCACCACCGCCAACATCGTCGCTCTCGTGCTGATGGCGAAAGCCTATATGGACCAGTGGTACCTCTGGCTGCTCGTGAACATCACATCCATCATACTCTGGATCATCGTCCTCAGTTCCGGCGAAGGCTCCGAGTACACCGTCGTCCAGCTCATCAAATACTCCTTCTACCTCCTGAATGGCCTCAACGCCATCCGCATCTGGTTGAAGTTGAGCGCGCCGGAAAAGCAGTGATTTTGCATAATAAATAATTTTACTAACTTTGCAGTTCGATCGGTTAGAAGAAAGAGAATTAAAAAATATAAGAACTACTAAAATTTAAATCACAATGGAGTACGCTGAAATCGTAAAAAAGGTTCAGGCTATCATCGTTGACAAACTCGGTGTAGAACCTTCAGAGGTTACAGAGACCGCAAATTTCACAAATGATCTCGGAGCAGATTCTCTCGACACCGTGGAACTTCTTATGGAGTTTGAGAAGGTGTTCGGAATCAAGATTCCCGATGAGGAGACTGCAAACATCGCGACTGTTAAGGACGCTTGCGACAAGGTCGCCGAGAAGCTCGGTTAATTCCGAATCGCAACTAACGAATAAGGAGAACGGCTTACAAGTCGTTCTCTTTTTTGTATATTTGGAGGTATGAAAGCCTTACGATTTATAACCATCATCGCCGCGGCGCTCGCGCTGGCCTCCTGCGGAGCGTCGAAAAAGGCACACGCCGACGATCCGTGGCCGGAGTTCAGCTACGTGAAAGTGGACGCTTACAAAAACGGAAAGATAGTCCAGGAAAACTACGCCAGCTTCATCGGGAAGGGCTCTGCCCCGACCCAGTATTTCGCGGAAAAGCAGGCGGAATCGGACGCGCAGGCGAGGATGGCGGCGGCCCTAGGCGGCGACGTAAAGGTGAGCGGGGCGACCAGGGTGGGGGAGACCCTCATCAGGTTCAACAAAGAAACGCGGATGTACACGGTCTATCTGCGTGTGGGAATTCCCGAAAAGAAGTGGAAATCTTATCACCCGCAGCATC
>JAFYIK010000159.1 GCA_017538685.1 Bacteroidales bacterium
CACTTACCCTACCGGCGGGCGTTTCACATCGAAGCAGCGCGATGTGTACCAGATAGTCTACGAATGCAACCAACTCGCGTTCGAACTGACGCAGCCGGGAGTGGCGTATCGCGACGTGCATATTAAGACTATGGAGCATATGCTTCTTAGGCTTCGCGAGCTCGGGCTCGTCCTTGGAGATCCGGCCGAGATGGTCGCCGCAGGCTACGCCGGACTGTTCTGCCCGCACGGTCTGGGACATAATATGGGTCTGGATGTGCACGATATGGAAGACTATGGCGAGGATCTGGTGGGCTACGATCCCGACCAGTCACGCTCGGACCAGCTCGGGCTGGGCAGTCTCCGTATGGCGCGCCGCCTTGTTCCCGGAAATGTCATCACCGACGAACCCGGCATTTACTTCATCCCGGCGCTGATAGCTAAATGGAAAGCGGAGGGAGTGGGACTCGGATTGATCAATTACGAGAAGCTCAAAGCGGAGTATCTTGATTTCGGCGGAATACGTCTGGAAGATGATGTGCTGGTGACTGAGGACGGCGCCCGCAGGCTGGGCGGTCCGCGCCTCCCCGCTTCGCCTTCCGAAATCGAAGAAGCGATGGCCGCGGATTAGGCCCTGCCAGGGGGTTCCAGGGCCCAACCATTTCCCCCGGGTAAAGTTCCTTCCACACAGGGACACCACTTTTCAAAACCTATCGAACTATGGACAAACGTGTTTTAACGTTAGACTTCAAGGATACACTCTCGGCGCTGTCGGATTTGATAATGCCGAGAGTTTGTCTTGTCTGCGGTCGGGCTTTGACCTTGCGCGAAAGACTCCTATGCCTCCCCTGCTCCCTTGATCTCCCCCTCACCCGCTTCGACTCTTGGGAGCACAACCCTATGGCCGACAAGTATAATGCACGGATTGGTACACCGGAAGCCCCTCTGGTGAACCAAACTCCCGTTGAAGACGATTTCGTACAGGAAGAGGGCTTCTGGTGTACCAAATGCCATCCTGACGGGATTTCGTACATAAAAGGGGCCTCTGGTGTACGAAAACTTCAGGAAGAGTACGAACCATACCAGAGGGCGACGGCATTGTTACACTATTGGCACGACTCGGGGTACGCGAACATTCCGCAGGCTTTGAAGTACGGGCGGCACTTCGAGGCGGGCCGGCACTTCGGGTCGATGCTCGGGAAGCGGCTGGCGGCTTCGCCGCTGTTCGCCGACATCGACCTGGTCGTGCCGGTCCCGCTGCACTGGACGCGGCGCTTAAGGCGCGGGGACAACCAGGCGGAGGTGCTCGCGCGCGCCCTCGCCCGCGAGCTCTCCGCCCCGACCGCCCCGCGCCTCCTCCGCCGCGTCCGCCGCACCCGCACCCAGACCCGTATGACCATCGAACAGAAATCCCTCAACGTCTCCGGCGCCTTCGCCATCCGCAAATCCGCGCTCAAACAGTTCTTTAAGGAAACACACCCGGCGGAGTCCCCACAAACAAGTCATCGCGTGCATACCCTCGGAGATTTGAGTGAAGGTATGCGCAAAAACGGCCAGAAACGCACATACCCTCGTCTGTTTTCGGGAGGGTATGCACGGAGAGATATCCACGCACTGAGAAATATCCACCATATTCTCTTGGTGGACGACGTGTTCACCACGGGCTCGACTCTAACCGAATGTCACAACGTCCTGCGAAAAGTCTTCGGCCCGGACGTCCGCATCTCCCTCGCCACCTTGTCATATGCGGGATAAAAACGTTAAAGATGTCCCGGATAGAATTTGAACCGTGGCGGCTCAGCAGTTTATCCCTAGCAGCCCCCACTGCTGACATTTTGTCAGTGGAACGCAATTTGACCTTTGTATTTGCGTCCAGCGGAGGACGAAACCGGCAATGATTTCAGGCCGGGGATGCCCGGAACCGCGGACGAAGAATGCTATGGAGAACAAATACGAATTTCTGAGCAAATACGCCATCGACCTGTGCGAAAGAGCCGCGCAGGGTAAGCTCGACCCGGTGATCGGGCGCGATGACGAGATACGAAGGGTCCTGCAGATACTTTCCCGCAGGACCAAGAACAACCCGATCCTCGTCGGCGAGCCCGGCGTGGGTAAAACTGCTATTTCCGAGGGCATAGCCCAGAAGATAATCAACGGACAGGTCCCCGAGACCTTGAAAGACAGAAAAATATGGGCCCTCGATATGGGCGCCCTGATTGCAGGCGCGAAGTATCAGGGTGAATTCGAGGAACGTCTGAAAGGCGTGGTGAAAGAGGTCGTGGACAGCGAGGGAAAGGTGATTCTTTTCATCGATGAGATCCACACCTTGGTGGGTGCTGGCCGTTCGACCGGCGCAATGGATGCTTCGAATATCCTCAAGCCTGCCCTTGCCCGTGGCGAACTCCGCACTATCGGCAGCACGACCCTCGATGAGTACCAGAAGTACTTCGAGCAGGACAAGGCCCTCGAGCGACGTTTCCAGAAAGTGATGATCGACGAGCCTTCGCCCGCCGAATCGATAGCCATAATGCGTGGCTTGAAGGACCGCTATGAGAACCATCACCACGTCCGCATCGAGGACGACGCCCTCATCGCAGCAGTCAACCTCAGCCATAGGTATATCACCACCCGTTTCCTTCCGGACAAAGCCATCGACCTTATCGATGAGGCGGCCGCGAAGCTCCGTTTGGAGATGAATTCCGTGCCGGAGCCGATCGCCGAGCTGGACAGCGCCATCCGCCAGCTCGAAATCGAGAAGGAAGCGGTCAAGCGCGAAGGCACCTCGCTGAAGAGCCAGAAGATCGACAGCGAGCTCGCTGAAAAGCAGGCCAAACGCGCCGAGTTGGGCAAGCGCTGGAACGAGGAAAAGGGCATCCTTAACGACATCCAGGCCGCACGCCAGCAGCTCGAGGACTATAGGCATCAGGCCGAGGTCGCCGAGCGCGAAGGCAACTACGGCAAGGTGGCGGAGCTGCGCTATGGCAAGATTGCGGAAGCGCAGAAGAAGATCGACTCGCTGCTCGCAAGGCAGGCCGAGATCAAGGACCCCATCATCACGGAGGCCGTTACCCCCGAAGACATAGCCGAGATCGTGGCCCGCTGGACCGGCATCCCCGTCAGCCGTATGCTCCAGAGCGAGAAGGAAAAGCTGCTGAATATGGAGTCGGCTCTGCACTCGCGCGTCGTCGGGCAGGACGAAGCCATCAAGGCTGTGTCCGACGCTGTCCGCCGTAGCCGCGCAGGACTGTCGAATGAGCACCGTCCGCTCGGGTCGTTCCTCTTCCTGGGCACGACCGGCGTGGGAAAGACCGAGCTAGCGAAAGCGCTGTCCGAGTTCCTCTTCAACGACGAGTCTATGATGACGCGTATCGATATGTCCGAGTATCAGGAGTCGCACACCGTCAGCCGTCTGGTCGGCGCGCCTCCGGGATATGTGGGCTATGACGAAGGCGGCCAGCTCACCGAAGCCGTGCGGCGCAAGCCCTATTCGGTCGTGCTGCTCGACGAAATCGAGAAGGCCCATCCGGATGTGTTCAACATCCTCCTGCAGGTGCTGGACGACGG
>JAFYIK010000020.1 GCA_017538685.1 Bacteroidales bacterium
CGTCGAGAAATTTCCGACCTCGTTGTTACGGCCAGCAACCACGGACTGCGACGCAAACACGTCGTTGGTGTTTCCCACCACTACGCAGTTAGAACTCTGGTGGTCGTTAGAGTGGGAAATCGTGTTGTTCGTACCTGCAAGTATACAAGCGGTGGCCTTGGTGGAAACGTTGTATTCACCTGAGATTATGGAAGAAGAACCGTCGACAACGTTGTTGCTCTGGCCTCCGACAATGCTGGCCGTACTGCCAGTGACCGAGTTCTCTCCACCGAGTACAGTAACGGATTCAACCGATGTTACCTCGTTGTCAAATCCAGAAACAAAAGAGAACTGGGCGTGTTTTACCGTATTGTCAGAACCAACGACTTCGCCGTAGCCGGACGAACCTACAGTGTTGTCCATACCCGACACAAGCATAGCGTAAGTAGCGTCGTCGCCGCTTGATGCGGGACCTACCGTCTGTCTGATTCCGAACACTGCGTTGTAGAGGCATTCGTCGTCGAGCTCGATGCCTCGACCGAACACAAAGCAAGAACGGCACTCGTCGCCTATGTCGTTTTCGCTACCACCGACAAAGTTATTTTCGCTGTTAGAACCGATTCTGATACTCTGGCCAAACAAGCTGTTAGAACAGCTTTCTTCAGCCAATTCATTGTTTGAACCGGCTACAAAATTGTATTGGCCGTCGTAGTCAACATAGTTATCGTCGCCGAAAACCACATTGGTCTCGCCGTCCATCAATGTATTCCAGCTACCGAACACGAACGCAGTTTCTTGGTTGGTAAGCGAGTTCCTAACGCCAATAACGGCACTTTCAAACGCGCCTTCGACCGTGTTGGTATCGCCTACGACAAGCGACGCCTCTGTTTCAGTGGTGCTGTCGCCGTCGAAGTATGCCGTCACTGTGTTGTTGAACCCGCCGACAATGTTCTGAAGGCCATCGACCGTGTTATTATGGCCCCCAACAAGGTTCTGGGTTCCAGAAACCGTGGAATCGGTGTCAACGCTGATTACGCCGGCTTCCTTCTTTAGACAGGTTCCGGCGGTCAACTCGGCGGTAGCCGTGTTGACGAAGTCGGTGTCAAGGTAGAGTCGGAGTGCGGAAGAGGTCTTGATGAAGTTGATCGGGCTCTGTACTTGTAGATCCTTCTTGCCAGTAACGGACACGACGTTGTTCTCGATGGCAATGTTGTCCCCTGCGGACAGACGGTCCTGCTTGCCAACAAGGTCGTCGTGGGTGGCAACGACGTCGGTATCGACGGACACCGTGTAGGCACCCTCGGTACGGACAACCTCGATACCATACCCGGCCTCGACCGGGATGTCGCCGGAACCGCCGCCACTGCCGCCTACGGTGAGGTTCTTCTGGCTCATCAGCAGTACGCCGCAGGAGTCACGGATTTCCACGTCATAGGCGGTAGAATCGTCGGCAATCACCGTAGCGTGCCCCAGAGCGTCCGTAATGACCGGATTGGGGTTCAGATGGCTCTGGAAATCGCTGTACGTGGTAGCAAGCGTGGTAGAGTTGGACAGGTAGACGTAGATCTTGGCACCGACCAACGGGGTACCAAGGACAGTGCTGACCTGGATGAAAGGTGCTAAAAGGTAACCGAGCATTTAATCCTCCTGGGGATATTCACCGAACTTGTTGAAGTACCAGATTCTGTAGGCGTCCCACATCGGGTTACCTTGCTTCTGGTCAGACTTACCCGGTTTGAAACCGGCATCCCAGTCACGGGTGTAGTTCTGGAGATACCAGTCGGTATCGTTTACCTTGACATTGGTACGACCGACACCGGAAACGGTCTTGCCGAGACGTGCGATACCTCCGCCGACGTTGGACGACAGCGCAGTGCGGGTAGCTCCATAGAGCGGCTTGATCTTGTTCTGGAACGGCGTGAGTTCCGGTGTGGACAGAATCTTACGCGCATACGGAGTGTAATCGGTCTGTACAACGCCGTCGTGGACGATTTGTTTAGCGTTGCGAAGGACTTCGCGGTTGGCTGCAGTCTGGCCCATATGGCCTTCAGTTGCCGCGCGTGCGGCCTTCTTCGAGATTTCAGACATATCCGGATGGATTTTCATAACATCCGCCGCGATGGACGCCTTGAAATCGGATTCCGGCAACGAGTTGAACGTTTCGCGGATGAAACGGTCACGCTGCGCAGCCGGGATATCAGGGCTATACATAGCATACTGCATCTTGCGAGCGGACTTCACCATCTCCTCGCCTTCCTTCTCGATGTCGTAAATCGCTCCGATATCGGCACCGCCGTTCTTGAGCATACGCTTTTGACGCATAAAGTTGGGCAAGAAGGCAATTCCGCCAGTCGTTCCAAAGTCTGCGAGCGCGTCGTTGATGATTTCACCGGAAGTCTTGTGGTAGGTATCGTCCAAAACGTAATGTCCAATGTCGCGGCCAAGACGGATGGTCGGACCGACAACCATCTTAGCACCAGGAAGCATATCACCGGCAGCACCGGCAGCACCGAGGCCGAGGTCGGCAGCGGCTGCGAAACGGTACTCAGGAGCCTTACCGAGTTCCGGGGCCTCCTTACCGAACAACGCCTTCTCAGGCTCGTTAATGTAGCGAGCCTTCTCGTATTCGGAAGCGATTGCGTTCCTCAATATACCCCAGTCGTCCTCGATTTCCTTCTTACGACGGTACTTACCGGCCTCGTGTCGACGAGCCTCTGTCGCGTCGTCCCAGTAGTCTGCGAGGTTTGACAGCTCTTTGTCGTACTGTTCGCGAGAAATCTTACCCTTGAACTTGGTCTCGTAGATCTCGTCTACATAGTTCTCCGGACGGCGGAAAGGGTTCTTCGTGTCCGAAGAGCCGAAAGCCTCTCGGATCTGAGTGGAAACCGGCTTGCCGGATTTGGCAAACTCGCTCCAGCCTTCCGAATACTGTTCCATAAGCGGTCCGTCTTCCTCGACGAACCGCTGGAAGTCGAACGTGCTTGCATCCTTCATCAACTTTGCGACAACGCTATCGGGAGTTTCTCCATAAAGGTTGTCGGCAACGAATGTTTCAAGTTCATCTTGGGTCATTAGAATTCTCCAACTGCTTTGAGTGCTTCAATCTCCTTGGTGGTAAGGCGATTGCGCTTTCCGGCCTTAATCTTCTTACGAGCCTTTTCCAGTACCGCCCGATCAGCCTTTTGTTTCTTGTGCTGCTCGTCGGCATCTTCATTACTGTGCTTGATCTTGTTATCGACCGCAGCGGCTTGAATCTTTTCGGAGGTCGTTTGCGTTCCGAATATGTCGTTGAGGTAGTCGGTCTTTTCCTTGATCGTCATATCCCCGTTGGCCTTGATTTGCTCGACGACCTTCAGCTTCTCATCAGCATTGGCGAACGTCATCGGAAGACCGGACTTGAACTGGGCGATACGATAGAGACGCTCGTTCTCAGTCTCTTCATCTTCCTTCTTCTTGGCAGCAGCAGCCGCATCTGCGCGAGCCTTTTCGTCGGATTCGAGCTTCTTCTTGGCAGCACGTTCCTGACGTTCGAGAACGGCTGCAGCGCGTGCATCCTTGGCCAGCGTCGCAAACGCATCGGCACCGAACTGGTCTTCAAGCGACTTCAGTTCCTGAGCCTTCACGTTGGCCATAGTCGGGGAGTATTTGTCGCTTTCCGGGTTGTCGTAGTCCAGCATCTCTTTGAGCGTCGCTGAATACTTATCCTTGGCGTTGAGGAGCTTGATGTCGGCTTCGCGGTCTTCGCGGTCCTTACGTTCCTGTGCGGCACGATCCGTAGAAGCCTTGCGCTCTGCGGCGGTGTTGACACCCAGCTGGTAGGTGGATAGCGGCGAAGAGCTGCCGGTACGGGCATATTCGTCGACTGCGGCGATGAATACCGGGTCCTTCGACTGGTCGGCGGTAGCCGAACCCATAACAGAGTCGCGACGCTTGCCCTGAAGGTAGCGTTCGTACATAGTGTCGCCAAACTTGCCCATCGTGTTACCGAGGTTGGAGAACGAGTCGAAGAGACCCTTACGGGCCTCACGGTCGTCCCTGATGCGGTTGTAGAGTGCGTTGTTAGCAAGCGAGATCAGCTGAGGATCCAGCATAACACGGGATGAATAAATCTTAGCCATTGGAGTGTCCTCCTATCCTTAAATTAGGAGACCGCGCTAATGGTCGCGTTGATGTTGGTAGACGTCTTGTCACCCAGGATTCCAAGCAAGTCGGACATATAGTCACCCTGAGCGGTCTGCTCATTCTCGACGGCTCCTCCGAGCAGCTTGGCCTTGTCCAGAGTGCCCTGGTTAATCGTATCCAGCTTCTTCTGCATATTCTGTATATAGTCGTTGTACTCGGTGTACGTCTGGGCGCGGTCGTCCTTGAGTGCCTGTTGTGCGTCCTTGTACAGCTGTTCAGCGGCTTCCCAGCGAGAGTAGCCCATTCCGGCGAGAGCACCGGAACCCTTGGCACCACCCTGGCCAGCGAGCTGAGCTTGCGTCTTCAGTCCGGCAAGGTTGGCAATCTTCTCGGCTTCGGGGTTCAGGAAGTCGTCTACCGACTTGGTGTACTTGAACTCGTCGAAGTCGTACGTCTGCGGCTGATAGTTGCTGATGATGTCCTTGTACTCTTGGACCATATTGTCGTCAGCCAGCTTGATACGGCTGTCGTTATAGTCGTTGAGCAGTCTCATCATCTCGTCGTAGGACGAATTCGCCTGAGCCTTGGCACCGTTGATCACGGACTCCTTGTGCTCACGTGCAGATGCCGCGTCGGAACGGTCCAAAGCGGAGTTAATGAAATTCATGTAGGTGTTGAAAGCGGCACCAGCCACTTCTCCGGCTCCAGTAGCCATAGTTACCTCCTATTTAATCACGGCCATCCAACAGCCGCTTCCGATAAGATTCCAGTCATAGTGCGGACACTTTGCATTCTTGTCTAGCGTGGCAGTGTCCTTCGCCACACCGAAGACGATTTGCCCACAGTAGACAAGGGTGCAGTCCTTCAGCACGTCCTTGCCCCAGTAGCCGCGAGTGGCCTCGGCCAGCTCGTCGTGAGTAGAGTTGAAACTCGTAATCTCCATACAATCCTCCTAGAAGCTGCACTCGTCGGCCTGGATCTTCAAGCCGAACAAGGCGAACGGGACGTTGTCGGTACAGGACAACTCCAAGGTGAAACACTTCGCAAGCCCGAAATCGTAGAACGCGCAGTCGTAGTCGTATTCACCTGCTGCACCGATTGCAACAGTCTCACGGTCGGACCAGTTGCCGCCGTCCGCGCTGAAGCGCATCATCATCTGCGCCTGGACACCCGGAATGTACTCGTACTGGCCGTTGTTAGTCATAACCTCGATGCTGTCCATATAAAACCGAGAATAGTTGGACTGGATGACACCGCCGCGACGAAGGCGCAGGATAGGCTTGTCATCGTGTTCCAGCCAGGTCTCGTCGGTCATATAGGCCACACCGCCGTCGTATGCCTGTAGAATGCGACCCTTGCCGTCCATAGTAGCGAATCCGTAACGCCACACGGTCTGGTTGTTAGCCGAGTCTAACGAGCAACGGTTGGACCAAGACTGTTCGGCGAGGTCGTAACAGTAAGTCACACCGGCGGTCGGGAAGCTGATGCAGTAGAAGATGTGCTGGTTCTCTTGCCATATCTGTGCCGTAGCATCGGCAACTGCTGGCATAGCCGCAATCTCGCGCTCAATTTCGGGCGTAGAGACGCGTGTAGCGTTCGAATTACCTTGGAGCACGTACACACCGTTGTTGCCCAAATCAGAGGCTCCTAGCCACACTACAGTCTGTCCTAGCTGGCACAGGGAGTTGACCGCCTTCAGACCGATAGGGAAGGCTGCGGTGTCCGGTGAGTTGAACGGCACGTTCAGGTCCGAGGTATACTGGAACATCTGGTAAGAACGCGATCCGAAGGTGTAGAGGCGGCTACCGTTGCCAACAAGTCCAATCGTGTTGTCCGGGGACCAATATGCCTGGATGCTCTGGCCGGTGTAGCCCCATTCCTCGGAGCCGATCATAAAGATGTTCTCGTCTAGCTTGTCGTCGTCGGTCTTGCGTTCGAAAGGGAACTGATAAGACACGTAGAAAGCATCCGTATCCCCGGATGAAACGATGATGTAACCATAGAGATAGGCGACGTGGGTCGGCTTGATGGTCGTACCGGCCTCGTAGTTGGTGTAAGGGAGCTGGATGATCTTGAAGTCCTCTGACTGGTTGGCAGGTCGCACCTGGGTGTCCACCGCGTAGCAATAGTTGCCATCGACCAACACCAGATGGCTATGATAGCCTTCGGAGTTACCGGTCTCGGCAAAATGCACCGGGTTGGACCCGATGGCGAGGTCGCCAACCTTGTAAGGCACCTCTGAGCGATTCATAATGAGATAAAGGGAGTTGCCGAACACCGCGTAGGTGACAGGATCGGTGTTGTAGCCGTTTGAGACGGTGTACATACCCCTACAGGCACCTTCGACCGAGCAGAGCCTCTTGTAGCCACGGATGGGCCGCAACACCTTGGAGACGTAGTTCTCGCCGCTGTTGACCGTTTCCTCGTACATATTAAGCGTAAAGGACTGGCCGATCTTGGCCAGGTCGTACTTGGAAGTGGAACCGACGATGTTAGTGACGATGTGCTTGCCCATACCGATTAACCCCAGGCCTTCTGAACGAATGCGCCGCTGCGCAGCTGTGCAGTCATACTTGCACCGCCGTAGCCGCCGCGAGTGATGATACGCTGGGAAGCGTTGGTAGCCTTCAGCGAACGTTCGAGCTCTTCTTCCTCGGCCTTCATACGGTTGCGAGCCGCGTCGTCAACGCGAGGATAACGGACGGCCAGCTTGTAAGTCAAGGCGCGGGTGATGAGTTCCTGGTACGGAGTCGGCAGATTGACCGTGTCGTTGTCGTTGAACGTCATCTCGACGTTGTACACGAGCTTGACGGTAGGCCCGTTGGCCACGAACCTGGGCTTGAAATAGATCTTGTAGAGGCAGTAACCGGCCGGTTGCCAGCTTACCACGAAGTCGGAATAGGCGGCAGAGTAGAACTGTTCCAGAGCGATGAAGTTCAGTTCGGTCCAGTCGACAGCACCGTCATACTTGTAATACGCCTTCTTGGGTAGCATAATGCCCGGAGCGGCGACTTCGGCATCGTCTCCGGTGCCTACATAGACGGACTCGCCACTCGGCTTGAAATCGACCTCGGCCTTGTATGCCTCGATATAGCCGTCAGTGCTATACTGCTGCATAAGACCGTTAAAAATGTTGAGAGCGGACACGAATATGTCCGAAGGAAGCTCGCGCTTGCGCGGGCATACATTGCAACGCGCAGCGGCTTCGACAATAATATCACGTACAGTGGCCATTCAATCCTCCTATTAGGCGTAGACGGGCGTTTCTACCTTGTGACCGCAGTCAAGTATGCCGTCAAGCGTTTTCTCTATTAAATTAGTCAGCAAATCCTTGCGCTTGTTGCTGGCTTCGAGCACCCTTGTCATACGCGTATAGATAACACGAAAGGCAAAGGAATACGCGGTTCCCTTGCCCTGCTTGAAATATTGCTCGATGAGCGGCATCGCATCAACGTATGCAAACGATGCGCACTCGTCCTTGAGACTCTGTTCCTGGTGCTTGAAGTGGACATTGTTCAAGACAATCTTGACGAGCGTCATAATCATCGCTCCGTACATATTCTCTTCCCTTTTCGTAAGGGGTACACCGTGTTGTCGGCGTACGAGCAAGTCCTCAAAAACCGGGTTGTAGCACTTCGGCTTACCCTGTTTGTCACGGAAAGCTCCGTTGAAGTAAGAGTGACCCTGTTCGGCCAGTTGTGCTTCGTATTCCTTGTAATACATTTTTAACCTCGTTGTATGTGTCTACATAAATCAGTTTATATGTTAGCCCAGTAAAACACGCGACTTCGCGCACCATTTTACACGCTTTTACACACTTTCTGAACAGTTGATACAGTTGCGAGGTTCTGATATTAGGTCTCCGTTGGACTAGGTTTAAATAATTTTACAAAAATAATTTTCTGCGATTTTTTTACAATTTGAGCCTTGACAAGATTTTACAAATAAGCTACACTTGAACATGAAACATAAATTTGGACCAATTGGGTCCTTGGTGATTTCAAGTTCAATAGGTGCTTCCTCTCACCGAGCAAGGCCAAGTCAATAATATTTCAGCCTCCCCTAGATACAGGCGAACCGCATAGCGATGTTCAGGGACTGTTGGGGAGTGAGTGCCAGCTGTCCGGACTCGTACAGGGCTAACGCCAAGGCGTCCGAGGCATCCGGCGACCGTCCCAGCAGCTCCTTGATTGCCGACTTGGGACAGAGCAATGTCTTTCCGCTATTGTTGATGTCGTAGGTGGTGAACTGCAGTTCTTCCTTGACCCTTGGGTCGTCTACGTAGAAACCTTCCTCCTTGATCTTGTCGACAAGGTTGAAGTACATCTCCGCTCTTATGTTGGCGAACTTGTCCTTACCCTTCTCGGAAGGACCAGAACCGAAGTTGATTCCCACGATGTCGATGTTTGGGAAGGCTCGTTTGAGCATATCGTACACTCCGTTTCCGAATCCGCCGGTCACGTCTATGCGCACTGCGCGGATATCGTGTTTCTTGATTAGGTCTGAAGCCGCGTTGAACAGGTCGTAGGTGTTGGCCACCTGTACGGAATACTGGTCTACGATGTGGGTGTTGTCGACCACGGTGAACCAGTTATAGTCCGCGCCGGACCCGGCACAGTCTATACCGAGTCTCTTGATTCCGAACGGCTGTTTCTTGAACGTGGGGTAGTCTATCGCCTTGATGATGCCGAACTGCACGTCGTCGTCGAGGATTTCCCCCATAATCTCCTGCTGGTACTGCTGGTCGTCCTTGATGGCCTTCTTCTGGAGCTCGTAGTCCTCCTCGTCCAGTTCGGTGTTGTCGAACATAGTCGCGGTGAACATATCCTTCTCGATGGTCGGGTCCTTGAACCACTTGTTCCAGATGGAGCCTTTCTTTGGGGAAGTACCGTAACGGATCCTTGAGCCACCTGCGCCGCGAAGACACGGCGTGACTGTCGAGAGGAGGTTTACCGGGGCGTAGGCGAGCTCGTCGAGTAGGAGAAGGGAGACCTCGGACATACCACGGGTAGAGTCGATAGCCTCGTAGGTGAAGCCGTAGAGCTCTCCCTGGTTGAACTTTATCGACATCTCGGACATATTGACCTCTGGGGTCAGTCCGGCCTCCCGGAAGCGGTTGCAGATCTCCCTGAAGATGTTGATCTTCAGTGCCTTGTAGTTCTGGGCCATAACCAGCACGCGGCGACCCTGCATGATTTCGACGAACGCCTCTACCGAGAGGTAGATGGACTTTCCACAGGCTCGTGAGCCGACGATACCGGCTATCTGCTTGGGGGAGTTCTTGGCTGCGAGCTGGTGACGCATCAAGTTGACTACAAGACCGTCATCGGTTCTCTCGATGACGGGCCGCTTTTTCTTCTTGCGTGTCTCTACCTGCTCTTCCATACTAGATCTGCACTATTGAAATCTTGAGTTCCTTGTTTCCGTCGCACGCGGTCACGTCGGTCTGTTTCGGCTTGGGCGACCAGTGGTCCGGGTCCCTGCGTTCCATCACGTCTAGGAGGAGCTTGGCCGACTTGGCGTTTCGCTCCATAAGCATCGACTTGGTGAGGTCTGCGCGTACGAGCACCGTCATCTCGTCGAAGAGGCGGTCCCATTCGGCCTTGTCCTCGTCGTAGGGTTCGATCGACGTGCCGGTCGGTGCTTCGCGGCGGACGACGAGGTACCACTCGTCAGCCGAGTTGCAGCTGACGATGCCCAGGGAACAGCGGCGGAGCCTGGCGGTGTCCCTCTTGATTGTAGAGGTACCCGCAGTGACCGTCACGGAGTCTTCCCAGAGTTCGGGACCCTTGGCGAACATCTTTTTCGCGAAGTCGACGAGTTTCATACCGCCTCCTAGTCGATGACCTCGGCCTCGACGGTTTCGACGGTGTTGTGGTCACGTGCGAGGATGTCGGGCTTGGGCTCTGCCAGTCGGGCGATGACGGCCTTGACGTGCTCGAAAGTCGTGACCTTGGCCGCGAGGCGGCAACGGTGGTCACAGATCTCGATTGGGGAGTCGATCTCGAACTGGGCGTAGACCTTCTTGGGGAGCTTCAGCTTGTCATTGGGGACGATGTAGCTGAACTTTGCGGTGGTGTAGATGGTGTAGGTAGTCATTTCCGTATCCTTTGTAGGTTTGTTACTTGATATCTTGCGTGGAGACGAGACGGTTGTATGTCTTCTCGAAGTCGCGCATCAGCTGCGGGTCGCCGGTGTCGTTCACGCGGTCGCGTAGGCGTACCAGGGCTTGCTTGTCCTCGAAGGTCTCCAGCTTGGGCATCGACTTGAAATACTCGAACATATTGAGGTTTTCTGGGTCGTGGTTGGTGCGGAGTAGGTCGGCTGCGGCCTGACGACGTTCGCGGCGGTTGTTGTGGATTATACGATCGCGGCGGAACGCCTCGGATTCCGGGCCGGCGGCCTCGATTATGTCGCCGAACTTGTCGACGAGCTCGTCAGTGTCGGCTCCGGTCTTGTTGAGGTAGTTGATCCACTGGTTGTAGTCGCGGACACCGAACACGGACGCATCCGGGACCTTGTCCATAGCTCGCATTTCGCGGTCAATGGCCAAGTCAGTCGGAGTGATGTTGCTGAGGTAGCGGCGGAAGAGAGTTGGGTTGGGGGCCTCCACACCGGGCTGGGAGCGCATTACGTGGTCTTCGAGGACCGCGAGGCTGCGCTTGGCGTCGTCGGTGAGCTCACCGGCCTTGCTGGCCTTGGCGAGTGCCTTCTTGAGGACAGGCGGGAACATCACGGACAGCGGAGCTACGTCCACGAAGTCGAGTGCTTCCACTTCCTCGCCCGGAGTCATAGCCGTGTAGTAGAGGTTGGCACCCGGCACGACGTCGCGTACGAGACCCATCACCTTGTCGGCAGGAGCCTCGGCCTCGTCATAGTGCGGTAAAGGGTTATTCACGACTTCGGAACCGATAGCCGCGAGGATATCCTTGATTGTCGGGGTCTGCTCCCTGTAAGCTGCCGACACGGCAGTCTTGTCTCTGTCATTCATTGCCATAATGGGATAATCTCCTCCTACATTTAAATTAGGCGGATATTGCGGCGGTCTACCACCGGACGTACTTCACGAACGGCGCACAGCCGAAGTTGTCGTTCTCCTTGCCGTAGTGCTTGCTTGCGAACTTGTTCACCGCGAAACACACCGTAGAGGCGCGTAGACGGTTCAATCCGGCGTCCCTGAGCAGACCACGGAGCAAGTCGTCGGCGTGCTCCCTAGATAGGCATTCCGAGGCGTACGAGGCATCGTGGAGCGCGTAGGCAAGGTTGATTACCGGATTGTCGTCCGACCAGGATGGCACGAACCACTGAAACGCCTTGGGGACGGATCCACCGTCGCACCGGAACCCCGGTAGCAGACGGAACGAGTGCCACCTGGCTTCGTCGTCCATAATATCGGCGCAGATGTCGTCAGTCGCTTGCCAGAGGCCGTCGACCTTGGCCCAGGCGCGTTCGTTTTCGTAGTGTCTAAGGTAGAAGTGCATCATTCACCCCAGTCGTTGAGGTCGAACAGCGCATAGCCGAGGAAAATCACTGCAGCGGCTACCGAGAGCGTAATGAGTGCCTTCATCAGAGGACCCCCTTGACGATGTCGGTGTACTCGTCGATATGGTCGTCGGCCCAACGCTTCGAGAGGTAGTCGTACTGGTATTCGAGGATTTCGCCGTAGTGCGACTTCGCGTTCTCGACGATGGCCTTTATTTCGCCGATAGAGGCGTTCTGGGGCAGTTTCTGCATCGGGTGGGCATTGGTGTAGGGAGAGCCTACAAAGTCGCCCACGAGGCAAACGCGACCAACTGCGCAGCTTTCCAGGTACTTCAGGTCGCTCTTCATCATGTTGAACTTGTTCGGCTGGAGCGGAGCGAGCGTGAATTTGGCGTATCTGGTGTTGTTGTACAGTTCCTTTGCGTAGGTCTGGATCCCAGTCCAACCAGCCTCAAGGTGACAATACTTGAAGAACCACGGTTTCTGGTCGCCCTGGAACAGCGTCTTGTTCTGGGAGAGGAAATTAGCGAGAGGTATGTCGAAGTCGCCGTACTGCTTCTTCTCGTTGTTGTAGTGGGACATCGACCCGGAGTAGAAGAACGTGTCGTCGCTGGGAATCGCAACGGTTTTGTCAAACCACCAGTCGTTGGCCGTCAGGTAGTTAGGTATAACCACGATGCGGTCGGCAGGTATGAATCTGGCCATTTCGGCCTTCAATGTTTCACATGAAACAGTCACCAGGTCGGCGGCCTCCGCCAACAAGTCGGTAAGCGCGTCAGCGGCGACAGAGATCTGCGGATTGTTCAGGAAGACGTTGTAGTTGTGCAGCTTTCCGTCTACGGGAGTCCAGAGCATATCGTCGTAGTCGATGATGAACTTGGTGTGGTTCTTCTCCTTGTAGTTGACGATGGCCTGTAGAGACTTGCGGTCGACGATGCGCTGGGTGATTGTCACGTCCTGATGGGCGTTGACTAGGTTGAGCGGTCCCATATAGAGAGGACAGATCTCGCCGTAGGACAGCTGCATAAGACGCTGCCAGGTCAGGAGGCGGTAGTAGCCGCAGCCTCCGAGGTCGGACGGTACGAACAGTGCGTTGATCATTTTGACTCCTAGCACGGCGTTACAACCGTGGCTGTATAAATTTTGTTACAATGTGTGTCGATGATGTACGGCGTGAGGATTGTCTCAGCGAAGTACGATATCACGGCGCGGGACAGCCGCTTCTCGTGCAGCATCTCGTCGATGTAGGCGAACTCGTGCTCCATCATCTCAACAAACTTAGTCGGCTTGGCGATGAACATATTGCAGCCGTAGTGTAGGCTCCCGTTGGCCTGGTCGGCCAGTTCGGGCCACTTCTCGACCCATTTGGACGCCTGGGCGAAGTAGTCGATGCCGTACCGGGAGCATCCGTGGAGGCACGTGAGGTTGGTCAGGTTGCCGTACGGGCCGTGCTGGTTCTTGACGATGACGTCGTACTCCTCCAGAATGACGCGTTTCTGGGCCTCTGTGAGGAGGAATGCGCGGCGGTAGTGTTCTAGGCCAGCCAGGTCGCCACCGGCCAGCAGAGAGCGGTTATCGAGCAAATAACGGCATCCGCACAGCTCGTTGTAGTAGAAGCTGTACGCGTCGTCCTCGTGATACACGACCGTCTTGCAGCCGTACGTCGCCCCGGACATAAAGGGGAATGAATCTGTTCTGCTACCTACGACTGCGATCATAATTTTGCGAAGTCCTTCATGAAGATGTTGCACTTGTCCTCGTGTTCCTTCTGCGCCTTCTGGGCGTCCTCCTCCTTGACGAGCCGCTTCACGCAGCAGTTGAAGCACTCGTTGCTGAGGTCGGCGACATGCGCGATGCAGGTGCGGACGCAGTGGCATGTGTTGCATGTGCCCTTGTGCCCCTGCGCCTGGAAGGCGCGGTAGAGGTTCCTGGCGTGTTCTACCATTTTATGCCTCCGGTTTAATCGGGGTGAATGTTTTGGCCGCTTTCCAAGCATTGTTAAGGTCTTTCCACTCGGTATGCAGCTTGATTTCCTCGTCGGTAGCGTCGCGGACAAGCAGACACGGCGGATAACCAAGCATGGTAAGCTGGTTGTGAAGACAGCTTAGTTCGCGTCCGCTCATTACAGCTTCTTGTCCGAGAAACTGAACGAAATACATACGAGACATCTCTTCATTAAAGCGACGCTCTTCTTCTGTCTGACCAGCGGCGAGTTCGGCCTCGGTTTTAAGGTGCCGGTGGAAACCGCAGTCGGAAAGCAAGGCTTCGATCCGGTCGAACGGTGTTATGGGTGCGTCGTTGGTTGCGTAGTGTTCTTCAAGACACTTTACGGCATCTTGCTTCACGATGTAATTAAAAAGTGACATATTCAGCTCCTTATATTGCGGCTTTCGCCCTGAAATCCCAGCCTTTCATCTCGACGGCGTGGTTATCGATTACCCAGTAAGGTACGAGGCGGACGACCGGGTTGAAGTCCAGTTCGCCAAGGTCGAGACGGATTGCGTCGGGTTTTGCGCCCAGCAAAGCGTCGCGGCTGTTCTCGAAGGCCGAGTCGACGGCGGAACGGACCATACCGACGGTAAGCTCCCCGTTGTCGCTGCTCAGACCAGGAACTGCGTCCAGCAGCCGAGTCTTGGCCGTGTCGAGGTCGCCGTCGGTCATAACCATACAGTTGCTGAGGCACTGCCAGAGTCCGTACTCGTCGATTCTCATTAGCGACCTACCGTACGGTGGATGTCCACGTTCTGGGGATGACGCCTCTCGTCGGCCTTTACGAGCTTTTCGAGCAGATGCACGGCCTTCTCGCAGTTGGAGTTGATTGCTGCCAGCAAGGCCCCGTTGGGGTTCTTGTCGGCGTTCTCGCGCTCTACCTTGTTCTGCATACGAGTCTCGACGGCCTTCTTCTGGGCGGCACGTGCGGCCTCCGGATCGAACGGGCGGCCTACTACTTTATTCTGTTCAGACATACTGTCCTCCTTCTTCATTATTAAATTAGTCTTTTCGGCACGCAACTCTCACGCAAGTTGCGCGAAGTCGCGTATGAGTGTGACAGTGCCGCGAGAGTCATAACCCCGTAATTGAGCGTAAACGGCGTTTTAAGGCCATTTCTAGTCCAGAGGAGTCAATGTAAGGGTAAGTAGAAGAAAC
>JAFYIK010000160.1 GCA_017538685.1 Bacteroidales bacterium
GCCGAGGATGCAGCTGCCTTCGCACTGCGTCTCCTGCGGGCACACTCGTCCGCACACGGCCGGCAGGGAAGAGTCCTTCGCTATGACAGTGGCCGCTCCCACGACGTCGCCCTCTTTCAGGTGGGCGATGAAACCGGGTATGTCTATGCCCACGGGGCAGGCAGTCACGCAGCGCGGGTTCTTGCAATGCAGGCAGCGTGCCGCTTCCGTCTTCGCCTCTTCCAAGTTGAATCCGAGGCTTACTTCTTCGAAATTGCGGGCCCTCTCCTTGGGATCCTGCTCGCGAACTTTGGTCCTTTCAGTGATCATAGTGAGAATCCGTATTTTTCTTTGTCCTGGGCTTCTTCCGCCTTATATTGTCCCTGCCTGCGCATCGCTTCGTCGAAATCCACGAGCGCGCCGTCGAACTCCGGACCGTCCACGCAGGCGAACCTGGTCTTTCCTCCGACGCTCACACGGCAAGCGCCGCACATTCCGGTGCCATCCACCATCAGGGTGTTCAGGCTGACCGTCACGGGGATGCCGAGTTTGATGCAGGTGAGGGTGCTGAATTTCATCATTATCATAGGGCCGATTGCTATGCACCTGTCGTAGTGGCGGCCTTCTGCGACGAGCTTTTCGAGCATCGCCGTGCCCACTCCGTGGAAACCGAACGAGCCGTCGTCCGTGCAGAGGTGCAGTTCGTCGCAGACTTTCGCCATCTCTTCTTTGTAGATGAGCAGGCTTTCGTTGCGCGCGCCGATAATCACCTCCACGTGTGCTCCGTGCTCCTTGAGCCATTTTGCCTGCGGGTAGACGGGAGCCGTGCCGACTCCGCCCGCGATGAAGACGATGCTCAGTTTTTTCAGCTCTTCGTCGGTAAGCTCACACAGCTCGGAGGCCTTTCCGAGAGGGCCCACCACGTCCGCGAACGCCTCGCCCTCCTCGCGGGCGATAATCGCGGCGCTGGACACGCCTATCTTCTGGGTGACGATGGTCACCGTGCCTTTTTCGGGGTCGTAATCACTGATCGTAAGGGGAACTCTTTCTCCCTTTTCGTCGTTCCTGACGATGAGGAATTGTCCGGGCTTTGCCGAGCGGGCTATCCTGGGCGCGCTGACCACCATCCTGCAGATGGTCGGGGTCAGCATTTCTTTACGCAATATTGTGTACATAGCAAGGGCCAAAGATACGAATTAATTGAAAAATTTGCCTTATATTTGCGGTCCTTATTGATAGGATGGTTCCGTAGCTCAGCTGGATAGAGCAACAGCCTTCTAAGCTGTGGGTCACGCGTTCGAATCGCGTCGGAATCACGAAAAAGGGCGGTACCCCCGCTGCCGACTTCACCGAGGCCACCTACGAAATCGACTGGGTCCGCGTCTGGCAGAAATAGAGCTGTGGGCTAGACGCGGACGACGGAACTGTCGCTGCGGCCGCCGGCGAGTTCCATCACGATCTGGTCGATCTGGACATTGTCCTTATAGACGGTCATAATGATGTAGCCGAAGGCGTTCCAGAGATTCTCTTCGCCTATGGCTTTGTATTCGATGACCGTGTTCATAGTCGAGAAATCGCAACTATAACCCTTCTCTTCCGTGCGGGTGCCTTCGATCAGGATATCCCAGTTCTGGTGACCTTCAGCGGTAGGGTCTTTCTGGATGGCCTTGATGGTGAATTGCGTGGGATAAGTTCCGCCGGTGAACTCTACTCCGCCGTCGTAGGTCATAGTCCAGGCGTTTTCTCCTGTCACCTTTGAAATGGTCAGTCCTTTCAAATCGCCCTCGCGCTTGACCTTCCAGACGCTGCCGTCATCGGTCAAGGCAAGATCATTGGTGTCGTAGAAGAGCATCTTGATTCCGCCGTCGGAAGATGTCCTGAGCGCGGATTCAAGGATTTTGAGAGATTCGCTTGCGATTTCCTCGGCGAAATTGGTCATATATCCCACCAGAGGACTGGCGGTACTGATTTCCGTTCCGAAAGCGTCATCGGGATCGTCAACCGCACAGGACGAAACTGATGCGACGAATATGCTGATAACGGTGAGTGTTTTAATGATAGTTTTCATAATTCCTGCAGTTTAAAAGTCGTACTCCAATCCGAAGCGGGTAAGCGAGGACGACCCGACTCCGATTTCCCAGAAACCCCTGAATTTGTGGCCGAGAGCCATACCGACCGGAAGGAAATACTCGAAAAACATCTCGTTCCCCGTCAGTGGTCCTGTCATAAGGCCGACTCCCGCTTCCCCTTTAATGTAGAACACGACGCCGTTCTCGGGCCTGGTCAGATTGTAGCGGGCGACGGGTGCGACGACGAAGAAATAATGCGGAAGTTCGCTTTTGGTTTCTATGTACGCCGGGCCGGAAGTCCTTTCGTATCTGATCAGACCGGATTGCAGGTTCGCGCCCAAAGAGAAACGCTCCCCGAGCAGTCTGTCATACCCTAATGCGAGCACCATATTGGTTTGCATCCTGATTGTGGGTTCGTACAGGTCGCTGAGGTTGTTGTAATTCTCGTAATAGTACGGCGTTTCCTTTCCGGATGTGTAGATGCCGAGCGCCGATCCGAATCCGATGGAAACACGATTCTGGGCCGGGCACAGCGATGCGGAAAGGACGAGTGCCGCAATGATGCAGAACAGTTTATTCATTATTACTTTGCGATAAGGTCTATTGCGCCGAAAAGGCCGAGCGAAGCGGCCAGCATAATGGCTCCGGCGAGGAGAACGCCTCCCATTACGGCTATCACGCTCTTTTTAAAATCCATATTCAGGAAGCTCGCTGCGAGAGTGCCGGTCCAGGCACCCGTACCGGGGAGAGGAATTCCCACGAAAAGCAGCAGGGCTATATAAAGGCCTGTGCCTTTCTTCTGGAGTTTGTCGCTTCCTTTCACGCCCTTGCCGATGCACCAGCGGCAGAAGCCCCCGATGAGCTTTTTGTCCTGACCCCACTCCAGCACTTTGCGCGCGAAGAAGAAGATGAAAGGGACCGGGAGCATATTGCCGATTACGGCTATGATGATAGACGGGACGATGGGCAGCCCTACGCCCACGGCATAGGGGATGGCGAGCCTGAGCTCCACCAGCGGGACCATCGAAATAAGGAAAACGATAATATAATTCTTCAGCATAAACTGCGGCAAATATAGGAAAAATTGCTAACTTGCACGATAGCTTCGGCACGGTGCCGGAGCGTTTAACAATTACATAATT
Source organism: Bacteroidales bacterium (assembly GCA_017538685.1). The sequence continues at coordinate 3,191 of JAFYIK010000160.1, forward strand.
ATGTCACTCAACAAAGTAATGCTGATCGGTAACGTTGGAAGAGACCCGGAAGTACGTTACCTCGATGGAAATTCGCAGGGCGGAACAAAAGTCGCCACATTCACACTCGCCACGAGCGAGCGCTACAAAGACCGCAATGGAGAACTTCGCGAAAACACTGAATGGCACAACATCGTCTGCTGGCGCGCCAACGCCGATGTTGCAGAAAGGTTCATACACAAAGGAACCCAGTTATATATCGAAGGAAGGCTCAGGACCCGCAGTTACACGGATCCCCAGGGTGTGAAGAAGTACACCACTGAAATTCAGGTGGACACATTGCAGCTTTTAGGAAAGCGTGAAGACAATGAGGCCGCGGCCCCGCAGGGCGGCTACAACGCGCAGCCCGCTTATGGCGCTCCCGCGCAGCCCGCGTACAGCGCCCCGGCCCAGCCGGCGTACACCGCTCCCGCTTCCTCGCCGGCCCCTGCCGCCGCTGCCCCCGCCGCTGCCGCTTCCGTGGACGACATCCCCGCCGACGACCTCCCGTTCTAGGTAGGTAATTCGTTCTTATTTCACCGTATTCAGCACTCCGGTAACTTGCGTGAACACATCGGTGGCGGAGTGCCCTTCCGAACTGACAAAGAGGTTATAGATACCCTTTGTGCCTGATGCGCGGCCGATTTTGAAGATAGCAATGGATCTCGCCGCGCAATACTCTGCCGTAAAACTCCCTTCCTTGACCAGATTCAGGAAAAGGTCTTCATTCAGCTCGACTATAGGAGTATTCTTATTATGACGTGGCCTGCCGACCAAAGATACATTACGCGGACCCATCAGATGAGCCCCCTTGATTTCAGGACGATGTCTGTCTGATGTCAATGCGAAAATCTCCGCCCTTATCTTCTTGGCGGAGAAGTATGCGGACACGTCACTGACCAACTGCTCCGCGCCCGGCTCATCCGCATCCACAAACACCACGGCGGTATGCACCTTCGAAAGAGACGTGAAACCTGTCGGCACTTTCGATGTGCGCATACGCAACGCGATCGCCCTGGCTATTTTCAGGAGTATGCCCATTATTTGCTGTTTGCCGCAATAAGTTCGCGTATTTCTTTCTTGGCAGCTTTCCAACGCGGGATGTCGATCTTCGTTCCGACCACCTCAACCACCTTTGCTGCGATTATCGAGCCGATTTCACCGCAGACACGCAGGGGCATACCTAGCGAATGCGCATACAGGA
>JAFYIK010000161.1 GCA_017538685.1 Bacteroidales bacterium
AATGGAAGTGCGTTCGATGGAAGCTATGGCGGTGGGTCTGCTCGAGTCGTTGGATATGGAATACATCAGCCAGGGCCCCGAGTTCATCGCATACCTTGTGAAGGAACTTGACGACTACGGCGTGCCCGTTATCAAACCCGCGGGCGGCCTCGGAGCCCACCTCAACTGCTCGGAGATCGTTCCGAACATCCCCCACGAGCAGTACCCGGCCGCGGCCGTGGGCGCAGCCCTCTACATCGCCGGCGGTATCCGAGGAATGGAGCGTGGCACCGTGAGCGAGCAGCGCGAGCCGGACGGCACCGAACGTTATGCCGAGCTGGAGCTCCAGCGCCTCGCTATGCCGCGTCGCGTGTTCACCCTCTCGCAGGTCAAGTACTGCGCAGACCGCGTGAAGTGGATGTGGGATAATCGCGAACTCATAGGCGGACTCCAGTGGACTTACGAGCCCAAGGTCCTCCGCTTCTTCTTCGGCCGTATGACCGAAATAGGATACTGGCAGGAAGATCTCGTGAAGAAATTCCGCGCCGACTTCGGCGATTCGCTGTAGATGACGCTGTTTCTTACCGGCAGCCCCACCAGATACGGGGAAGACCATTTCACTGAGGATAACGGTTTCCTGGCATCGGTCAAATCCGCATTGGAGGAGGCCGCGCCGGGACGTCTGCCCCGGGTGCTGCTGGTGAGCGCCGCTCCCGACGACCTCGCCTTCACGGAATCTGTCCTTGAAGGGATGAGCCTGTGCATCCATCGCTCCGGCATACAGACTGAAGAGATAGTGATGCTGGACAGGCGCAACGCCGCAAAGGCTCCCGAACTCGTCGGGCGTGCGGACTGGATAGTCCTCTGCGGAGGGCACGTCCCCACCCAGAACAAGTTCTTGGTCGAAATAGGCCTGCGCGATCTGATTCAGGGTTTTGACGGAGTGGTTATGGGCTGCAGCGCCGGCAGTATGAACTGCGCGGACAGGGTCTATTCCCATCCGGAGTTTCAGGGAGAGGTGGTGGATCCGAACTACAAACGCTGGCTCAGAGGCCTGGGACTCACGGACATCAACCTCATTCCTCACTATTATCAGGTGAGGAACGTGGTCCTGGACGGGCAGCGCCTGTTCGAGGACGTGGTGTTCCGCGACAGCTGGCAGCACAAGTTTTACACCTTCCCGGACGGAGGCTACGTGCGGGTAAAGGATGGCCGGAGCGAACTCCACGGCGACGCCTGGGAGATTTCGAACGGCGGTATGCATAAGATTTCAGGAGAAAACAAGTCATTCAGTTTTATGAATCTAGTCTTTATATCCCCGCATTTTCCGGAGACTTACTGGCATTTCTGCGCAGGGGCGAAGGCCAACGGCATCAATGTGCTGGCAATCGCCGACACTCCCTATGAGCAGCTTGCTCCGGAACTGAAGGCCTCGCTCACGGAGTATTATCGCGTGAACAATCTTGAGGATTACAATGAAGTGTTCAGGGCTGTGGCCTTCCTGTCTTATAAATACGGAAAAATAGACTGGCTGGAGTCCAACAACGAATACTGGCTGGAGCAGGACGCCCGCCTGAGGACGGATTTCAACATCACCTCGGGAATACAGAACGACCGCATCGCCTTCATCAAGAACAAGTCGAAGATGAAGGAGAGCTACGCCGCCGGAGGCATCCCCACCGCCCGTCAGATCAAGGCGTCGGAGGGTCTGGCGAGGGTCAAGGCATTCGCCCATAAGACCGGCTATCCCGTCATCGCGAAGCCTGACAACGGCGTGGGCGCCGGAGGAACGGCCAAGATCGGCAGCGACGCCGAGCTCGAGCGCTGGTTCGGCGAGCACGGCAGCAACTACGGCCTCTTCGTCGTCGAAGAGTTCATCACCGGCCTGCTGGTCAGCTACGACGCAATCTACAACGACAAGGGTGAGCCCGTCTTCGAAAACAACAGCGTGTTCCCGACCCCCGTTATGGAAATTGTCCACGGCGGGCTGGACACCTGCTACTGGTGCAACAAGACCGTGCCGAAGGCGCTGGCTGACATCGGCCGCCGTACCGTGAAGGCATTCGGCATCAAGAGCCGCTTCGTGCATCTGGAGTTCTTCCAGCTCGACTGCGACCGCGAGGGCCTCGGAAAGAAGGGCGACTACGTAGGGCTCGAGGTGAATATGCGTCCTCCGGGAGGCTTCACGCCCGATATGATGAACTTTGCACACAGCACGGACGTGTTCCAGATCTGGGCGGATATGGTCGCCTTCGGCGAGCGCCGCAAGCCGCTGGGAGACCAGTACTACTGCGCCTATGTCGGCCGTCGCGACGTGCACGTCTACAAGCACTCGCACCAGGAGGTGATGGACCGCTACGGCAGTGCGATGTGTATGTGCGCGCGTATGAGCCCCGTCCTCGCTGACGACCTCGGCGACCAGGTGTATATCGTCCGCCTCAAAGAGAAGAAAGAAATCGACGTCTTCTTCAAATTCCTGACGGAATAGAAAACTTTTTTCACGTTTTTCTTGCAAATTCAAAAAATCGTCGTACCTTTGCAGTGTACTATTAAACTAATACACGCAAAAAGATATGATTGAGATTAAGAATTTAGCCTTCAGCTACGGACAGAAAAACGTGCTGAACAACATCTCGATGACTCTTGAGCCTGGGAAGATCTACGGTCTTCTCGGAGAGAACGGAGTGGGCAAGACAACGCTCCTTACTCTCCTTTGCGGCCTCAAGAAGCCTCAGGCGGGAAGTATTGCGACTGACGGGATTGATCCGTACAAGCGCCTCCCTTCTTTCCTTGAGAATCTTTACTACCTCCCCGACGAGGTTGCTCCCGTTGCGAGCGCTGCCGACAAATGGGCTGCGGCTAACGGAAAGTTCTGGCCCAACTTCAGCCTCGACACCTATTATAATATTATGAGGGAGTTCGAGACGGACGGCAGCCAGAAGATGAACTCTATGTCCGCCGGTCAGCTGAAGAAGGCCTATATCGCCTTCGCCCTCGCGGCCGGAACTCAGTATTTGTTTATGGATGAGCCTACCAATGGCCTGGACATCCCCTCGAAATCACAGTTCCGCGCGGCTATTATGAAATACACCCGCGAGGACAGCACCATCGTGATCAGCACCCATCAGGTGCGCGACCTCGAGAACGTGATCGACCCGATCGTTATCCTGGACCGCTGCGACGTGCTTCTGAACGCATCGATTCAGGAGATAAGCGAAAAGCTTTTCTTCGACTACGGCACCCAGCTTCATCCGGGCGCACTCTACGCAGAGCAACTCCCCGGCGGCTTCATCCAGGTCTATCAGAACACCTCCGGAAAGGAGAGCAAGGTGAATGTGGAGGCTCTCTTCAACGCGGTGCACAACAACAAAGAACTCGTAAAAGGAATTTTCAGCAATGAATAACGTATTTTCAGCAAAAAGGTTCGGAAAGTATTTCCTTTACGACCTCGGGAACGCGAAGAACAACTTCGGTCTCAGTCTCCTGATACTTGGATTCCTTCCGGTGATTATTTTCGCGGTGACGCAGCTGATGCTGCTGCTGTCCGGCAATACTGAGGTCACAGATCCCGACGCAATGACTGCGACGAGGATTATTACTGCCATTACCGTTGTTGCCGCGATGGCGATAGCCTGTCCGGTCAAACTCTACGGCGCCGTCACCGATAAGCGCGCCGGATCCTCTTTCCTTATGCTGCCGGCCTCCATCTTCGAGAAGTGGCTTTCTTCGATGCTGATTGTTCTCGTCGTGGTTCCCGTTCTTGCATCCCTGCTTTATCTCGGCTCGGATGCCCTCCTAGCACTCATTTTCCCGAACAGGTTCGGAGAGTCCATCTTGTCAATGGATATCGCCAGGATAATGGAAGAGGAGATGGGCAACTACAGCGTCAGTTTCAATGGCTGGGGATGGCTCTATGCGGTCTGGTGCCCTTATGCACTTGCATTCTTCCTCGGAGCATTGTTGTTCAAGAAGGGCAAGGTGGGGAAGACCATCCTCGCTATCTGCGCCCTTGGAATGGTCACCTCGTTCCTGGTGTGGGGCGGAGTGTCAATTCTTGGCCACTTCTCCGAAAACATTCGCGTATGGTTCGAATCAGACGGCCTGATCCAGGGCGAGAAAGTGATCAAGACGGTTATCGGCACGGTAAAACTCTTCCTGGCGCTTCAGGTAGCTGCGCTTATGGGCTTGATCTACTGGCGCTTCAGGGCCATTAAACATTGACGCTTATGGAATTCAACGAGAACAAACCGATCTATATCCAGATCGCGGACGGCATCTGCGAGCAGATCCTGTCCGGAAAGCTGGAGCCGGGAGGGCGCATCCCTTCCGTCCGTGAGTGGGGTGCCACGATAGGCGTTAACCCCAACACGGTCGCCCGCTCCTACGACGAACTCACTGACCGAGGCGTCATCTTCCAGAAAAGGGGAATAGGCTTCTTTGTGAGCGAAGATGCCCAGCAAGCCATCCTCAAGACTG
>JAFYIK010000162.1 GCA_017538685.1 Bacteroidales bacterium
GACACCTTGCGCAAAAAGCCCCCTATTTCGCTCAAGATGTCCCAAAAATCGGGACACCTTTTACGTTTTCAAGTTATATTTGCGATTGTTATGGCGGACAGCGTAAGAATAGACAAATATCTTTGGGCGATCAGGGCGTTCAAGACGCGCACTGAGGCGACTGATGCGTGCAACGGCGGAAAGGTGAAGATAAACGGCTCGAACTGCAAGCCTTCGAGGCCGCTGAAGATCGGGGAGGTGATAGAGGTGCGCAAGGGGATGGCCGTGTTCAAGTACAAGGTCCTGGCGTTTCTGGAGAAACGCGTCGGCGCCGCGCTGGTGCCGGACTATGCCGAGAACCTGACGCCCGAAAGCGAGCTTGACAAGCTCCGCGCCCCCGTGGAGACGTTCTTCGTCCGGCGTGAGCGCGGCGCCGGCCGCCCGACGAAAAAAGAGCGCCGAACTATCGACGCCCTTTGGGATTCTTTCGATTCCGACGAGGAGTAATTACTTGCCGAAATACCTCTTGAGAAGTCCGCGGAAACCTGCTCCGTGACGGGCTTCGTCCTTCGCCATTTCGTGCACGGTGTCGTGGATGGCGTCGTAGCCGAGTTTCTTTGCCTTGACGGCGGTGGCGAGCTTGCCCTCGCAGGCGCCTGCCTCAGCCTCTGCCCTCTTCTGGAGGTTTGTCTTGGTGTCCCAGACAATTTCACCGAGGAGTTCGGCGAACTTTGCTGCGTGCTCGGCCTCTTCGAAGGCGTAGCGCTTGAAAGCTTCGGCAATCTCAGGATAGCCCTCGCGGTCCGCCTGACGGCTCATCGCAAGGTACATTCCCACTTCGGAGCATTCGCCGCGGAAATCGTTGTGAAGGGCTTCCATAATCTCTGCATCCTCCACCTGGCCGTCTCCGAGTTTGTGCTCGCAGGCGAACTTCTCACTTTCTTCCACGACCTCCACGAATTTCTCGCTCTTGGCGTGGCACAAAGGGCACTCTGCGGGAGGGTTCTCGCCTTCGTACACGTATCCGCATACTAAGCATCTGAATTTTTTCTTCATAATTGGTATCAGTTATTTGGTGTTTAAAAATAATGCTTGGCGGACCTTCTCCGCGACCTCGGCGCCGCGCACGGCTTTGAGGATTTCCAGACCGAAGGCGATGGCGTGTCCGGCGCTGCGGCCGGTGATGATGCGCCCGCTCCTGACGGCCGGAGCGTTCACAAATGAAGCGCCCTTTTCAATCAGCGCATCCTGGAAACCGTCGAAACAGGTAAACTCCAGGCCTTTGACGTCCGGAAGCTGGCTGAGGACCAGGCCCGGGGCGGCGCAGATGGCGGCGAGGCTGCCGCCGGCGGCGTAGTGCTCGCGCATCGCGCGGATGAGCGGCTCGCTCGCCGCCAGGTTCTTCGTCCCGGGCATGCCTCCGGGGAAGATCATAAAGTCTTCGGCAAGTGTTCCGGAATGATCCTCGTCGAAATCGTAAAGGAAAGCTTCCGGGCCCACCGTGACTCCGTGCGACGAAACCACGAACGGATCTTCGCCTATGCTCACCAGGCACACGTCCAGCCCGCCTCTGCGAAGGACGTCGTTCACTGCGAGGGCTTCCATATCCTCGAAGCCGTCCGCGAGAAAAATATTGATTCCTTTCATATCTTCAAATATAGGAAATATTGAGTATTTTTGTATGATTTCGTTCGTATGGAAGAAAAGAAACTTTATCCTCTGAGATTTCTCCCGCTGGAAGACATTTATTCCTGGGGTCGCGACTCCTTCAAGGTCGCGGACCTGGGGTACAGGGACACCGTCGTCGCAGACGGCTGGCTGGCCGCGAATATGCTCAGCGAGGTGATGGAAACCTATATGGACCGCGTCGTCGGAGACCACGTCTTCGCCTCCTACGGCCGCCTTTTCCCCGTTCAGATAAAGCGGATAAGCGTGGAGGGCAAGATGCCCCTGCGTGTCCATCCGGACGACGAAATCTCCGAACAGCGCTACGACTCCCTCGGCCGTGAGAAGCTATGGTACATCGCCAAGGCCTCGCCGGACGCCCGCCTGTGCCTCGGGTGGAAGCGCGCGATCGACGCAAGCGAGCTGATCGAAGGCATCAAGAGCGGCGCGCTGGAAGCGGTCGTGAATATGGTCACGCCGAAGGCGGGAGACTTCTTCCGCATCAAGCCCGGCCTTGTCCACGGCGCCGCCGGCACGCTCGAAATAGTCGAGGTCTCCGAATCGTCGGCGCTCGATTTCTGCGTCTACGCGTGGGGCGGGCAGGTCAGCGATGAGGAGTTCGACCCCGCTATGAGCATAGTGGACGCGCTGGATTTCATCGACTATGGCCCCTATGCACCCGCGGAAATGCCCACGGGCGGCCGGGAGGGGATGAAGCTGCTGGCCGATCTGCCGCAGTTCACCGTCCGGAAGATGGACCTGCGCGACCCGCTGCACATAACCGGCGGCGAGCACAATTCGTACGCGATTTATCTGTGCCTATACGGCAAGGCGGCCGTGCAGCTGCAGGCTCCCTTGAAGGTCGACTATCCGCTCGAGGCGGGGCAGGTGCTGCTCGTGCCGGCGGAAGTGGACGATTTCATCCTCGCGCCACTTGCGCAGACCACCTCCGTGCTGGAGATTATGACTGAATACAAGCCCGAATCGGACGCATACATTAACCCTGATGTCGAGGCAAAAGTGCCCGGGGAGGAAGACGATGAATAGGGAGAATGATTTCAGCCGCCTGGAGCTCAACCTGCCGGGCTGCCTTGCGAACTACTCGTATTTCCGCGGACTGCTCAGGCCCGCGACGAAGCTGCTCGTGCTCGTGAAGGCGAATGCCTATGGCCACGGCGCGGTGGAGTTCGCCTCTATGATGCAGCAGGCCGGCGCGGATTATCTGGCCGTCGCCCTGCCCGTGGAGGGAATCGAACTGAGGCAGGCGGGTATCTCCCTTCCCATCCTGGTTTTGACCGCCGGAACCGATTTCTTCGAGGAGATAATCGATAACCGCCTGGAACCCGGAATCCCGAACCTTTCGACTCTGAAAGCCTTCGTAGAGACGCTCGAGGCGCGCCGTATCGAAAACTATCCCATTCATATCAAGCTGGATACGGGTATGCACCGCCTGGGCTTTATGCCGGCCGAGCTTCCGGAATTGATAGATTTCCTTCGCGAGTGCAAGGCTGTTCGCGTCAGGTCGGTCTACTCCCATCTCGCCGCCGCGGAAGACCCTGAGCAGGATTCCTTCACTTTAGGGCAGGTCGAGCTGTTCGAGAAGGGCGCATCTGCGCTGTCGGAGTCGCTGGGCTACAAACCTATGTGGCATCTGCTGAACAGCGCCGGCATCGAGCGCTTCCCGCAGTACCAGTTCGATATGGTCAGGCTGGGAATCGGCATCTACGGTATCTCCGCGCTGCCGGGCGTGCGGCTGACTCCGGTCGCTTCGCTCAAGGTCAAGGTGCTGCAGGTGAAGAAGCTCACAGCCGCGGACGGCACCATCGGCTACAGCCGCCGTGGCGTAATCCCGGCCGAGGGTATGGAGATCGCGACTATCCCGGTGGGCTACGCAGACGGCCTGGACAGGCACCTCGGCTGCGGCGCCGCCTCGTTCTCCGTGGCCGGTCATCGCGCGAAGACCGTCGGAAACATCTGTATGGATATGTGTATGATCGACGTCACCGGCCTGGGCGTGAAAGTCGGCGACACCGTGACCATCTTCGGCGAAGACCCCACCGTCGAAGAGCTCGCCCGCATCCTCGGCACCATCCCCTACGAAATCCTCACCTCCGTCCCCCGCCGCATCGAGCGCATCGTGAAGCGCTAGGGCCTTCTTACCGCC
>JAFYIK010000163.1 GCA_017538685.1 Bacteroidales bacterium
CCTCTTCCGGTGGATCAAGGGTTCCGCGGCGATGAACATCGCCCTCGCGATCATAGCCCTGCTCTTCCTCCGGATTGTGGTGGATGCCCTGAAGATGAGGATGATGTCCTCGCTGCTGGGTACGGTGATCGACGTTGGCGCGGTAGCGCTGATTGTGATCTTCCAGCCGGAAATCAGGCACTTCCTCTACAATCTCGGCCGCAGCACCTTCTCGGGCGAGGGCAACTCCTGGCTCGGCAAGCTCTTCCGCAGGCGCGAGGCGATCCTCGTCGCGGATATGGCCGACGAGGTGGTCCAGGCCTGCTTCGAGATGGCGGAGCAGAAGGTGGGAGCGCTGATAGTATTCACCTCCGCCGACCCTCTCGAGGACATAGTGTCCACGGGCGACAAGCTGGACGCGACCATCAGCAAACCCCTTATCGAGAACATCTTCTTCAAGAACTCGCCGCTCCACGACGGAGCGATGGTCATACGCGGCAGCCGCATTGTGGCGGCCCGCTGCACCCTGCCCATCACGGACAGGACGGACATCCCGGCCCGCTACGGTATGCGCCATAAGGCGGCCATAGGCATAACCGAGAAGACTGATACCAAAGTGATAGTGGTGAGCGAGCAGACCGGCGACGTATCCTTCGTTGCAGACGGCAAACTCGAGAAGATCAAGAGCAAGACCACCTTAAAACTCAAGCTCGCAGATGACGGACAGAAGACTGGAAGCGAAGCTGGGGTTTGACAAGGTCCGGGAGACCATCTCCAACCGGTGCCAGACTGAATACGCCGCCGACAGGGTTGCCGGCGAGGAGTTCTGCGCGGACGCCGATGAAATACGCCGCAGGCTTCAGCTCACGGACGAAATGAGGCTCGTGCTGATGTTCGAGGACAGTTTTCCCACCACCGGTTACATCGACGCCCTCCCCTTCCTCGCTCCCCTTTTGAAAGAGGGCTTCAGTATGGACAAGCTCTCTCTTGCCAAGCTGGGCTCGCTTCTGGAACTTTCCCGCAAAACCTCCCAGTTCTTCGTGTCCATCAAGGACGGCGTGTATCCGTCGCTGAAAAAGCTGACCGCGAAGATGGTCTCCTTCCCGGAAGTGCGCCGCAGGATAGAGAGCATACTGGACAAATACGGCGAGATCAAGGACTCCGCCTCCGACGAGCTGCTGCACATCCGCCAGGACCTCCGCGCCAAGGAAGCGGCCATCTCCAAGAAAGCCACGGCCATCCTCAACAGCGCCAAGGAAGATGGGATAGTGGACGGCGACTCTGCGGTCTCCGTGCGCGACGGCAAGTTCCTCATTCCCGTGAGCACATCCGCCAAGCGCAAGATCCGCGGCTTCGTCTACGACCTCTCGGCCTCCGGCAAAACCACCTTCGTGGAACCGGCCGAGGTGATCGAACTTGAAAATGAAATCAGCGAGCTGCGTTTCGAAGAAGCCCGCGAAATCTCCCATATCCTCTACGCCTTCAGCGAATTCGTGCGCCCCTACGTCCCCGACCTTATGGAGACCGCGCGCACGCTCGGGGAGGTGGATTTCCTGATCGCGAAAGCGCAGACGGCGCTGGACTATGTCGCCGGCGTGCCCGTGGTCAGCACCGACGGCTCGCTGAGCCTGCGCAAGGCCCGCCATCCCCTGCTTGAAAAGTCGCTGAAGAAGGAAGGGCGGCAGATCTGCCCACTCACGGTCAGCCTCACACCGCAGAAGCGCCTGCTGATCATCTCCGGCCCCAACGCGGGAGGAAAGTCGGTCTGCCTTAAGACCACCGGCCTGCTGCAGTATATGTTCCAATGGGGTATGCTGGTCCCCACGTCCGAAAGCTCCGAGCTGCCGGTGTTCGACCGCATACTCGTGTGCATAGGCGACGACCAGTCGCTGGAAAACGACCTCAGCACCTACAGCTCCTTCCTCGCGGATATGAAGGATATGCTCGCGAAAGCGGACGAGCGCACTCTGATCCTGATCGACGAATTCGGATCCGGCACCGAACCTGCGGCGGGCGGGGCGATCGCAGAGGCCATCCTCGCGGAATTCGACCGCCGCGGCGCGTACGGAGTCATCACCACGCACTACACCAACATCAAGCTCTATGCGGCCGGGGAGAACACGCACGCCGTGAACGGGGCTATGCTCTACGACACCTCGAAGATAGCGCCGCTGTTCCAGCTTAAAATCGGTATGCCGGGCAACTCGTTCGCCTTCGAGCTGGCGCGCAAGATGCAGCTGCCGGAACCGATAGTGAAGGATGCGGAAACGCGCGCCGGCGAGGAGTTCGTGGGGATAGAGAGGAACCTTCGCAAGATAGCGAAGAACCGCCGCGTGCTGGACGAGAAGATCCGTAAGGTCAAGACCACGGACAAGAACCTCGAAGAACTGGCAGACCAGTACGAGCGGGAGCTTGAAGACATACGCAGCCGCAAGAAAGAGATCCTCGACCAGGCGCGCCTGGAGGCGGAAGAAATAATCCGCAGCGCTGGCAAGCAGGTCGAAAAGACTATCAAGGACATCAAGGAAAGCAACGCCGAAAAAGAGCGCACGAAAGAGGCGCGGGCCGAGTTGTCCGGTTTTATGGCCGCCCTGGAGGAGCGCAAGAGCAAGGAGCGCAGGGAGCAGGACGAATACATCGAGCGCAAGAAGGCCCTTCTGAACAAGCGCAAGAAGAGCGCGAAGAACACCGAAGAAAGCCGCGAAGAGGCTTTCCGCAGCGCGCCGCTGAAGATAGGCGAGAAGGTACGCGTGAAGTCGAACGGGATGGTCGGCGAGGTGGTCGGCGTGAGCGGGAAGAAGGTGACCGTGGTGATAGGCAACATCACCAGCAAGCTGCCCTCCGAGCGGGTGGAGCGCATCTCCTCGAACGAGTACAAGGAAGCGTCGAAGAAGAGCTTCACGCCCGTCTACGAGAAGCGCGACCCTGCGATCACGGCACGCAGGCTGAACTTTTCCCCCGAGCTGGATATCCGTGGCGAGAGGCTGCAGGCCGCTATGGACATAGTGGTCCGCTATATCGACGACGCGCAGATGCTCGGAATCGGGTCCGTGCGCATTATCCACGGCAAGGGCACGGGCGCGCTGCACGACGAAATACAGAGATACCTGAAAACTGTGCCCGGAGTGCTCTCCGTGGCCGATGAGGACATACGCCACGGCGGCTCTGGAGTCACCGTGGTCACATTCGAATAACTATGGAAAACGTCAGAAGCAAAACAGGGCAAAGAGGCGAGCAGGAAGCCTGCCGCTATCTGGAAAGCCTCGGCCACCTTATAGTGGAGCGCAATTGGAGACACTCGCACAAAGAGGTGGACATTATTTCGCTGAGCGAAGGGAAGGTGCTGCACATAGTGGAGGTCAAAAGCAAGACCGAACCGGTGGTGGCGAAGCCCGAGCTTAGCGTGGACGGAAAGAAAATGCAGAATCTGGCGGCGGCCGCGCGCGGTTACCTCCACTCTGCGAACAGGATAAAATTACCAACCGATCTGGAGGTTGTGTTCGACGTGGTGTCGGTCGTGTTTTCCGACCAGGGCCCGCGAATAGAATATTTCCCCCAGGCATACATACCAACTTATGCTTAACAGTCACTATTATTGCGCGATAATGGCCGGCGGTCTCGGAACCCGTTTCTGGCCCATCAGCCGCAAGGCGCTGCCCAAACAGTTCCTCGTGTTCACTGAAGGAGGCAAGACCTTCCTTCAGCAGGCCTATGAAAGGATGTCGATGGTCGTGCCAGAGGATAATATCCTGATAGTCACGCTGAAAGAATATAAGGACATAGTCAGGCAGCAACTCCCGTACATCGCGGAAGAAAACATCCTGCTGGAACTCTACAACCGCAACACCGCGCCGAGTATCACCTACGCGGCGAAAGAGATAATGCGCAGGGACCCGGAGGCGGTGATGATTGCCACCCCGGCCGACCATATAATCGAGGGCCTGGACGAGTTCAAGGCCACTATGGACTGCGCGCTGGACTACGCCGCGTCGCACGACGAACTGGTCACGCTCGGCATCCTGCCAACGCGTCCGGACGCCAACTTCGGCTACATCCAGGTGAGCGGAGGGCACGACGTGATTAAGGCCCGCACCCCCGTGCCGGTGAAGACCTTCACCGAAAAGCCCACGAAGGAAATAGCCGAACTCTTTCTCAAGAGCGGCGAATTCCTGTGGAACTCCGGTATCTTCGTCTGGCAGGCGAGGGTGATTCTGGAGGAACTGGGTCATTACGCGCCGGGCATCATTTCGCTATGGGAGCATTCCAACGACATAGACCGGATCTACACCGACTGCCCGCGCACTTCGATAGACTACGCGGTGATGGAAAAGACCGGCCGCGCGACCGTGTTCCCCTCGAAGTTCAAATGGGCCGATATAGGCACCTGGGAGTCGCTCTACGACAACATCGGCAATCCGGACCGCACTGGAAACGTTACCAACATATCCGGCAAGCACCTCTTCAAGGAGGATGAGGAGAATATCATCTACTGCCAGAAAGAAGGTAAGCTGATTGCCATACGCGGACTGGAAAATATGATAGTGGTGGACACGGACGACGTGCTGATGATCTGCCCGCGCAACGAACGCAAAGTGAAGGAGTTTCTTTCGGAACTCGCAATGCCTGAATACGAAGATTACAGATAGGATATGGAGGTTTTGAAATTCGGCGGTACTTCCGTGGCGAACGCCACTGCGATTTCGAGGGTGCTCGACATCGTGGATGCGGCGCGCTCGAGGGGTAAGGTCGTGCTGGTCTGCTCTGCCATAAGCGGATGCACGGACGCGCTGATAGCTATGTCGGCCCTTGATGAGGCCGAGAGGGTTGAAGCCGGTAAAGCAATCCTTGACAGGCATAATTCCATTGTCAACAGATTGTTCACAGGCAACGAGCGCCGCAGCGTTTCGCAGATAGTGCAGGAGACTTACAAGGATCTGTTCGAGGCCGACCCGGAAGATTATCAGACCTTCGGGGAACTGTTCTCCACGAGGATCATAGCGGCCAAGCTTCGCTGCGACGGAGTGAACGCGCTCTGGCTGGATTCGCGCGACCTGATACGCGTGAACGGTCAGACTGTGGACGAGCTTTCCACCTATAAGCGCATATGCAAGGCAGTTGCCGACCATCCTGAAGTGGAAGTGTTCGTGGTGCCGGGCTTCATCGGTTCGGACTACGAAGGGCACGTCCGCACGCTGGGGCGCGGCGGGTCGGACTACACTGCGTCGCTTTTCGCCGCGGCGCTCCGTGCGGACGATCTGCAGATATGGACCGACGTGCCGGGTATTATGACCACCAATCCCAAGGATGTCCGTTCCGCCCGCACGATCCCGCAGATCAGCTACAAAGCGGCGTTCACGCTCGCGGCCAGCGGCGCGAAGGTGCTTTATGCTCCGGCTGTGGAACCGGCAAGGGAGGCCGGGCTGAACATACGTATCCTGGACACTTTCCACCCGGACCATCCGGGCACGGTGGTGGGACCGTTCCCCTGTCGCGAGCAGGGCGAGTGGGTTGGCATCGCCTGCCAGAAATACCCTTCTGATTCGAAGCTGTGCCTAGTGGCCGACGGACCGCTGGACGAGTCGGTGGTCGGAGAACTGCGCTTGAGGCTCGAGCGGGCGAATATCGTAACGAAGAGCATCCTTCTTACGGACGGCGACCACGTGCTGATTTCGCTCGCCCACGGCGATGAAATCGAAGCGCTGCGCACCTGCCATTATATCTGCTTCGAGACTGACGATTCGGTGGACGTGTATCTGGCCGGCGAGGGCAAGGTTGGTAAAGCTTTGCTTGACATCATCCATAACACCGATAACCGCATCAACATCCGGCTTATCTCCCGCCACGAATGTGAAGACGAAGAGTTCTTCCGCGAGATGTTCGCAACCGCAGCCGGAAAATCCGTGTTCGTGGACTGCACGGACAGCGAGACTATCTATAAATGGTATGTGCCAGTGCTGGAAGCCGGCATCAACATAGTGTCGTCCAACCGCCGCGCGCTGAGCGTCCCGTACGCGGAGTTTGCGCTGATGAAGCGGACGGCCCGCCGTATGCGCAGGTTCCTCCGCTACGAGACGACCGTGGGCGCGGCGCTCCCTATCCTGGATTCGATCAATATGAGCGCCAACAGCGCGGACGAGATACTCACTATCGAGGCGGTGGTTAGCTGCACGCTCAATTATATTTTGACTAGCGGGCTTCCGTTCGAAGACGCACTCCGCAAGGCCCAGGAGATCGGGCTCACGGAGAAGGATCCGAGTATGGACCTCGGCGGCAAGGACGCGGTGCGCAAGCTTCTGATTCTCGCCCGTGAGGCCGGTGTGCCGCTGGAGGAGTCCGACGTGCAGATAGAGCCGGTGGACGGAGCGGCAGTGCAGCCCGGTCAGAGGTTCGTCGCGTCCATAGAGAAAGACCCCGCTGCGCCTAAGGGCTACCGTGCGGCAATCAGGCTGCAGACGGTCGGGCCCGACGATCCGGCGTGGGGAGTGCGGGGCACGGACAATATGATCAGCATACGCAGCGCGTTCCACCCTTCGCCCCTGATTATCCAGGGTGCCGGCGAGGGAGCCAAGATGGCGGCGTCGAGCGTGCTTAACGACATTTTACGATGATAGATCCCAAGATACTTTCCCTCTTTGAAGAGGTTCTGCGCATAGACTCCACATCGGGCAGCGAGCGCAAACTGGCCGAGTTCGTGCTGAGATACCTGGAAGCTCCTTCCAAGGAGGGCTTCGAGGTTGGCGACGGCACCCTGAACGTGCTGCTGATGTGGGGCGAAAAACCCAAGGTGGTGTTCTGCTCGCATCTGGACACCGTGCCGCCGTATATCCCTCCGACCTTTGCGCACGACTCCGTCGCGGGCCGCGGCGCGTGCGACGCCAAGGGGCAGTGGATAAGTATGTATGCGGCCTGCAAGGAGCTGGAGCGCCGCGGCCGGGACGGCTTCGCGCTGCTTCTGCTCAGCGGCGAGGAGGTGGGATCGGTGGGCGCGAAGGCGTTCTCCGGTTCGTTGAAGGCCCCGCTGCTGGTGATCGGCGAACCGACGGACAACATCCCGGTTTCGGCTGCGAAGGGAACCAAATCCTACGATTTGAAATTCACCGGCGAGCCCTTCCACAGCGGCTATCCCGACAAAGGACGCAGCGCGGTGGAGATGTTTATGGACTTTATGATAGGGCTGGAGATAGAGGCCGACTTCCCCGTGGACCGCGCGCTCGGCGAGACCACCTGGAACGTGGGGATGCTTCGCAGCGACAACCCGAAGAACGTGCTGAGTCCGGAACTGACCTGCCAGCTTTATTTCCGCACCACTTTCGCCAGCGACGTGCTCGTGCAGAAGTGGATGGAGCGCCGCAGACCGGGAGTTGAGGTGGTGGCCCGCGGAGGCGATGCGCCGTGGGAATACTACGTCCCCGAAGGCTTCAAGGGTAAACCCGTGGCCTTCGGCAGCGATGCGCCGCATCTGGCCGGTTTTGACAAAAAGACAATCTGCGGACCGGGCTCAATCTTTGTTGCCCACCGCGACGACGAACAGATCACGTTCGCCGAAATGGAGAAAGCCATAGATAATTACATAAAGATTTATGAAGGTTATAATTAGTGGGTATGGCCGTATGGGCCATATGGTGGAGGGAGTCCTGATGGAGCGGGGTATCACCGTCGCCGAGTGTTCCGAAGATGTCTGCGCGACCGACCCGGCGCTGGCCAGGGAGTGCGTGTGCATAGATTTCACCACACCGGACGCTTTCAAGGCGAATTATAAGTTCCTCGCGGCGAACTTCAAGGCAGTGGTGGTCGGCACCACCGGCTGGGACGACATCCGTCCCCAGGTAATCGCCGAATTCGAAGCCCGCGGCACCACCCTGATCTATTCTTCGAATTTCTCCATCGGAGTCAACGCTATGTTCGCCGCGGTCGAGAAGGTGAGCGCCATTCTTCGCGGCCACGGTTACATTCCGCATATCGAGGAGACCCACCATATCCACAAACTGGACGCCCCGAGCGGCACGGCGAAGACGCTGGCCGGAATCGTGAGCGAAGAACTGGGAGTTACTCCGGATATCACATCCGTGCGCGAAGGCGAGGTGCCGGGAATCCACATAGTGAAGTTCAAATCCGAGGTGGACAAGATCAAGATCAGCCACGAAGCTTTCTCTCGCCAGGGTCTGGCAGAGGGCGCGGTGGTTGCAGCTTTGATGACGGAGAAATGTAGCGGAGTACACGAGTTTAAAGAAATTCTTTTAGGATGAAAAAAATTCTTTTCAGGGGCGCAGGTCCCGCTTTGGTCACGCCATTCAAGAGTGACGGCACAGTCGACTACGAAGCCTATGTGAGCCTCGTGCGGCGTCAGGTCGCAGGCGGCGCGGATTTCCTCGTGGCATTGGCCACATCGGCCGAAGCGCCCGTGCTGAGCGCGGAGGAGAAGCTCAGGCTTCTCGCCCTGACGCGCGAAAACGCGGGCGGGCTGCCGATAATCGTAGGCGCAGGATCGAATTCCGTTCCCGGCACGAAGGCCAATATGGAGCTCCTGAAGGATGCGGATGCGTGGCTGATAGTGGTCCCGTTCTACAACAAGCCCACCCAGGAAGGAATGTACCTTTACTATAAGGAGATTTGCTCCCTGACGGACAAACCGGTTATTATTTATAATGTGCCTGGCAGGACTGGAGCGAATATGCTTCCTGAAACAGCACTCAGGCTCGCCCGCGAAGTACCCGGAATAGCCGGCACCAAGGAAGCGTCCGGCAAGTTCGAGCAGATAAAAGCTATCATCGACGGCGCGCCGGAAGGCTTTGCCGTGCTGAGCGGCGACGACGATATGACTTACGATATAATCGCCGCGGGAGGTCACGGAGTAGTGTCCGTGGCCCAGAACGTTCTCCCAGAACCTGTCGCGGAAATGACACACCTTGCTCTTGAAGGCAAGCTGACCGAAGCCGCCGCGTTGAACGTCAGGCTTCAGCCACTTTTCAAAGGATGTTTCGTGGAGTCCAATCCTATTCCCGCCAAGGCGGCTCTCGCCCAGATGGGCCTCTGCACGAAGACTATGCGTCTTCCGCTTACCTCAGCCACCGAAGCGACCGAATGCACCATCAAAGAAATCCTCAGCCAATGGAAATAACGTTAGAAAAGTTCTCGCAGACTCTTGACCGGCTCGAAAAGGGCGAAGTCAGGGTCGCCGAAAAAGTGGACGGCAAGTGGGTCGTCAACAAATGGGTCAAGGAAGTCATCCTCGCCGGCTTCAAACTCGGCGCGGTGACCGATATGAGCCAGGGGCAGTTCAGTTTCTTCGACAAGGAGACCTTCCCGGTGCGTCAGTTCACGGCGGCCGACGGCGTGCGCATCGTGCCCGGCGGCAGCAGCATCAGGCGCGGAGCGTATCTCGCTCCGGGCGCAATCGTGATGCCGCCCGCCTACGTCAACGCCGGAGCTTATGTGGGCGAAGGGACGATGGTGGACTCGCACGTGACGATAGGCAGCTGCGCCCAGGTCGGCCGCCACATCCACATCTCCGCCTCAACTCAGATCGGAGGAGTGCTCGAGCCCGCAGGAGCTATGCCGACCATCATCGAGGACAATGCCTTCATCGGCGGCAACTGCGGAATCTATGAGGGAACCATCGTGCAGGAATATGCGGTGATTGGTTCGGGCGTTATCATCACCTCCGCCACCCCGCTGTTCGACAGCACCACCGGAGAGTTCGTGCCCCGCAATGAGGACGGTCGAGTGGTCGTTCCGCGCGGAGCCGTGGTCGTGAGCGGATCGCGCCCTATGAAGAAGGGCCCCGGAGCGGAACTTGGAGTGTCGCTCTACTGCCCCGTCATCGTGAAGTACCGCGACGAAAAAACCGACGGATCAGTAAGGCTTGAGGACGTATTAAGATAATTTTGATGGACTATAAAAAATTCTTTTCGGCCGACACGGAGTCGTTTATGCGCTCGCCGGTGAGGGAGATTTTCCGCAAGGTGGATCTTTCGCAGATCTATTCCTTCGCCGGAGGCTACCCTTCCGCCGAGACTTTCCCGCTGGAAACAATCGAACGGCTTTCGGCTGAGGTTCTGCATAAGTACGGTGCGAAAGCGCTGCAGTACGGCGCCACCCAGGGCGTGCCGGAGCTGCGCGAGGCCATCTCGAAGCGCTACGGCGTGCCTGTGGAGAACATCCAGATCACAACCTCTTCGCAGCAGGGCATCGATGTGTGCACCCGCGTCCTGGTGGACCCGGGCGACGTGGTGCTCACCACTAACCCCACCTATCTGGGAGCTCTCCAGTCGTTCAAGAGCTACCGTGCGGAGGTAGTCGGCTTTGAGGATGAGTGGCAGATCGCCGACCTCGTGGCCGCAGGCCGCCGGATCAAGTTCTTCTACGTCATTCCGGACTTCCAGAACCCGAGCGGGGAGACGCTCACGCTGGCGCAGCGGGCGGAGCTGGTCGAGCTCGCACGCAAGTACGACTTCCTCATCGTGGAAGACAGTCCCTACCGCGAGTTGCGCTACGAAGGCAGCCCGGTGCCGACCATCTACTCGCTCGCGCCGGAACGCACGCTGCATCTGGGCAGTTTTTCGAAGATTATGGCCCCGGGCTTCAGGCTCGGATGGGTGATAGGCGCGCCGGAGCTGCTGGACCAGATTTACGTGTGCAAGCAGTCGCTCGACCTGTGTCCGCCGATTATGGACCAGTATCTGGCGGCTGAGTTTATGGAGAGCGGCGAACTGGACAAGAATCTCGCCCATACGATCGAGCTTTATCGCGAGAAGCGCGACTATATGCTTTATCTGCTGGAAAAGTATATGCCCGTTTGGGTCAGCTGGACTCACCCTGAAGGCGGACTTTTCCTGTTCCTGACCCTGCCGGAGTGCTATGACACCGTCGCGCTATATGATCGGGCGCTGTCTGCGGGAGTCGCATATGTGGCGGGCTCGTTCTTCTATGTGGACGGCTCACACAAGAATACTATGAGGCTGAATTTCTCGTTCCTGGAGACTGATCGTATGCGCCTCGGGATTAAATTACTCGCTATGATGTTATGACACACTATCTGTACTCAGGAGCCGGAAACACTTTCGTTGTTCTGGACGGCCGCGAAGTCACCGGGGAAGTTGATATTATCGGCCTTTGCGCGAAATATCACACGGACGGTCTGATGATACTGCATCGGTCGAAGGAATGGGACTTCGAAATGGAGTTCTTCAACCCCGACGGCACGGGCGGAATGATGTGCGGGAACGGCGGGCGCTGCATAGTAGCCTTCGCCGATTACCTCGGCATCAAGCCCGCCGACGGAAAAGTGTATCATTTCATAGCCGGCGACGGGCCGCATACTGGAGAAATACTGTCTTCTTCTGTCATTCCCGACCTGATCGGGAATCTTAAAACCATCCGCATCCGGATGATAGACGTGAACGAGTTCCGCCGCGAACTGGACGGCTGGTTCGTGAACACCGGCACACGGCATTTCGTGAAGTTTGTTCCCGAGGTGGAGGGGCTGGATATGGACGCGGAGGGCAAGCGCTACCGTTGGGATCCCGTTTTCGCCCCGGTCGGCGCCAACGCCAATTTCGTGAAGGTGGAGCCGGAGCGACTGGTTGTGCGCACGTTCGAGAAAGGGGTGGAGGGTGAGACGCTCGCTTGTGGTACAGGAATTACCGCCTCCGCCGTGGCCGCATATCTGTCCGGCACGTCCGGCACAGAAGCCGACGGGCGCGTACTATATAATATCCGCGCACGCGAAGATGATTTGAAGGTGGAGTTCCGCCCCGTGGTGGAGAATGGAAGCCTGACGGGCTTTACAGACGTCTACCTTACCGGCCCTGCCAATTGTTGGGGTTGCGAACAGTCTGATTGTTAGGATTCATAATGGGCTGATTCGGCCCTGTCAGCTGCCTGATATAACCTTCCTGGGTATCGCTTGTTGTGATATCGCCGCGTCCGGAGCCAAACCACCGGTCGCGAGGCACCGCAGTGAAATACGCTACGGCCGTGAAAACTACTGCTATCCAGAATAGGACTGTCCCTAACGATACGCCCCTCTTTAAGATCTTCTTAGGCATAACTACTCCTTAACAGGGCCAAAGATAGCAAAAAATTACTAAATTTGAGGTTCAGACAAACAATAGTCGTTTAATATATGTACAGAACCAACACTTGCGGCGAGTTAAGACTCTCCGACAAAGGTAAAACAGTTACCCTCGCGGGGTGGGTTCAGAAATCCCGCAAACTTGGAGGTATGACCTTCATCGACCTCCGCGACCGTTATGGAATCACACAGTTGGTAGTGGACGCCGGAGCAGCCCCGCAACTTGCAGAACTTGCCGAATCGCTCGGCCGTGAGTTCGTGATCCAGGTCACCGGCGAGGTGCTTGAGCGCCAGAGCAAGAACCCGAAGATTCCCACGGGAGAAATCGAGATTAAAGTCCAGTCTATCAACATATTAAACAAATCTGTTACTCCGCCTTTCACCATCGAGGAGAACAGCGACGGCGGAGAGGATCTGCGCGCGAAGTACCGTTATCTGGACCTTCGCCGTCCGCCGCTCCAGCGCGCCCTGGCTCTCCGCCATCGCCTCGCACAGGAGATAAGGACCTATCTGGACGGACAGGGCTTTATGGAGATCGAGACCCCGTATCTCATCAAGTCCACCCCCGAAGGCGCACGCGATTTCGTTGTGCCTTCCCGTATGAACCCCGGCCAGTTCTACGCTCTCCCGCAGAGCCCCCAGACTTTCAAGCAGCTGCTGATGGTGGCGGGCTATGACCGCTACTTCCAGATTGTACGCTGCTTCCGCGATGAGGACCTCCGCGCCGATCGTCAGCCCGAGTTCACGCAGATCGACTGCGAGATGAGCTTCGTCGAGCAGGAGGATGTCCTGAACACCTTCGAGGGTATGATGCGCGCGATGTTCAAGAACGCAGTGGGCGTGGATATTCCCAACCCGCTGCCGCGTATGAGCTGGTACGACGCTATGGACAATTACGGCTCGGACAAACCGGACATCCGCTTCGGAATGAAGATCCACGAAATAAGCGAACTCGTGAAAGGCTGCGGCTTTTCCGTGTTCGACAGCGCCGAATACGTGGGCGCCATCAATGTGGAGGGCTGCGCGGAGTACACCCGCAAGCAGCTGGACGAACTCACCGAATGGGTTAAGCGCCCTCAGGTGGGGGCGAAGGGCCTGGTCTACATCAAGCTCAACCCGGACGGAACGGTCAAGTCCAGCGTGGATAAATTCTACACCCCGGAGCAGCTGCAGAAAGTGGCCGACACCCTCGGCGCAAAGACGAACGACCTTATCCTCGTGCTCTGCGGTCCGAAGCGCAAGACCCAGACCCAGCTCGGCGTGCTGCGTATCGAGATGGGGAGCCGTCTCGGCCTTCGCGATCCCCACGTCTTCGCTCCGCTGTGGATAGTTGACTTCCCTCTGCTCGAATGGAGCGAGGAAGACGGCCGCTTCTACGCTATGCACCATCCGTTCACGGCCCCGAAGCCCGAACACGAAAAGTGGTTCTATTCCGACAAGAAGGAGGATCTCGAACGTGTGTGCGCAAACGCCTACGACTTCGTGCTTAACGGCTGCGAGCTCGGCGGCGGAAGCATCCGTATCCACAACGCGGATATGCAGAAACGTATGTTCGAGGTGCTCGGCATAGGCCCGGAGGAAGCGGAATACAAGTTCGGCTTCATCATCAACGCCTTCAAATTCGGCGCTCCGCCCCACGGAGGACTGGCATTCGGCTTCGACCGTGTCTGCGCCCTCTTCGGCGGACAGGAGACTATCCGTGACTACATCGCGTTCCCGAAGAACAACCAGGGCCGCGACGTGATGATAGATTCCCCGAGCCAGATCGACCAGGTGCAGATGGACGAGCTTTTCCTTGCCAGCACTGTGAAAGAATAATGATAAGAAGGTCCGACAACCACGATCTCAGCGCGCAGAACACTTTCCGTATGAAGGTGTCCTGCGCCTGCTATATCGAGTACGACACCATCGAAGACCTCAAATCGCTGGATTTCGATTCCCTGCCGAAGCCGATTATGAGCATAGGCGAGGGATCGAACTTGCTTTTCACCAAAGATTTCGAGGGCACCGTCCTTCGCTCCTGCATCGATTACATCAAGTACTTCGACGCCGGCGCGGACAGGGTGCCGCTCGCAGTAGGCTCCGGCGTGAGATGGGACGACCTGGTGGCGAAGACCTGCGCGGACGGGATGTGGGGGATGGAGAATCTATCCCTTATCCCCGGCACTGTGGGAGCGGCGGCGGTGCAGAACATCGGCGCCTACGGAGTGGAGGCCAAGGACATAATCGCCGGCGTCACCTGCTTCGACCTTCAGACCCGCGACAAAACGGCCTTCAAGGTCCACGAACTGCGCTACGGCTACCGCGACTCCCTCTTCAAGGACCCGGAGTTCAAGGGACGCTACATTATCACCGGCGTGCTGTTTTCGCTCAGCCGCGTGCCCGCCCCGAAGATAGAATACGGCGCGCTGAAGAAGATTTTCGACGGACGTCAGCCCGCCTCGCCGCTTGAGGTGCGCGAAGAAATTATCCGTATACGCCGCGATAAGCTCCCGGATCCGGAAGAGATCGGCAGCGCCGGCAGTTTCTTCAAGAATCCGGTCGTGAGCGCGGCGCAGTTCGCGCAGATCGCAGCCGGCTACGACACCGTCCCGCACTTCCTGCTCGAAGGCGGGTTCGTGAAGGTGCCCGCGGCGTGGATGATCGAGCAGTGCGGGTTCAAGGGCGTCCGGCGTGGAGGCGCAGCCGTCTATGAGAAGCAGCCGCTCGTGATCGTGAACGCCAGCGGCGAGGCGAGCCCGGAAGAGATCGTTGCGCTGGAGCAGGAGGTTATCGATGCCGTCCGCGCCAAGTTCGGCGTCCAGCTGCACCCCGAAGTAGAACACATCTAACCACAAGCTATAATGAGTTCGTTCATCATCGAAGGAGGCCGTAAACTCAGCGGCTCAATCACACCCCAGGGAGCGAAAAACGAAGCGCTCGAGGTGCTCAGCGCGGTGCTTCTTACCGCCGAGCCAGTCAGGATGTCCAACGTGCCGGAAATTCTGGACACGCTCAACCTCATCGACCTTCTGAAAGGGATGGGAGTCGAGGTCACGCGCCACGCAAAAGGAGATTATACCTTCAAGGCTGAGAACATCGACCTCGAGTATATCCGCAGCCAGGAATTCGTGCGCAAGTGCGCGGCCCTGCGCGGCTCCGTGATGATTTCGGGACCGCTGCTCGCCCGCTACGGCGAGGCGTATTTCCCGAAACCCGGCGGAGACAAGATCGGCCGCCGCAGGATAGACACTCATATCGAGGGTTTCGTGAAGCTCGGCGCTTCCTATATCTACGACTCCGCCGTGAAGGCTTATCACCTCACCGCCCCGAAGGGCCTGACAGGCAGCTATATGCTTCTGGATGAGGCTTCCGTCACCGGTACGGCCAATATCGTGATGGCAGCCACCCTCGCCCGGGGCACGACCACCATCTACAACGCCGCCTGCGAGCCGTATGTGCAGCAGTTGAGCAAGATGCTGGTCGCTATGGGCGCCCGCATCGAGGGAATAGGATCTAACCTCATTACCGTCCACGGCGTGGAGAAGCTCGGTGGCGCGAGCCACGTGATACTGCCCGATATGATCGAGGTCGGCTCTTTCATAGGCCTGGCCGCAATCACGCGCAGTTCGCTGACTATCAAGAACGTGCATTACGACGAGCTAGGCATCATCCCCGAAAGCTTCCGCCGCCTTGGCGTCAAGCTCGAGCAGAGGGGCGACGACATTTATATCCCCGCGCAGGAGTCGTATGTGATCGATTCGTTCATCGACGGCTCGATTATGACCATCGCCGACGCACCGTGGCCCGGACTCACCCCGGACCTTCTGTCCGTGATGCTCGTCGTGGCCACCCAGTGCAAGGGCTCGGTCCTCATCCACCAGAAGATGTTCGAGAGCCGTCTGTTCTTCACCGATAAACTGATCGATATGGGCGCCCAGATTATTCTGTGCGACCCTCACCGCGCAGTCGTAATCGGCCACGACCACAATTTCAGCCTCCGCGCCGGGCGTATGACTTCGCCTGATATCCGTGCGGGTATCGCTATGCTGCTTGCCGCCCTGTCTGCGAAGGGAACTTCCGAGATAGAGAACATCGAGCAGATCGACCGCGGTTACGAAGCCATCGACGAACGCCTCAACGCCCTCGGAGCAAACATCAAGAGAAAGTAAATGGTAACGCTTGAAGTTTTCGCCGTCATCCTCGCGGTGCTCGGCATAATAGGCAGTGTCGTGCCAGGTATCCCGGGTCCGCCGCTCAGCTGGATAGGATTGTTTCTGCTGTATCTGGCCCATCTGCCGGATCCGGTGTCGGTCACAACGTTGATTGTGTTTCTGGTGGTAGCGACCGTCATCACCGTGCTGGATTACGTCCTACCTCCGACCCTAACCCGTGCGTTGGGAGGCCATAAAGCCGCTTCGGTCGGCGCAGTAATCGGCCTGTTCGCCGGAATGTTCCTCACTCCTATCGGAATGATTCTCGGAAGCATCCTCGGAGCGTTCATAGGAGAAATGGTGGTTGAAAACCGCGGCTTCTGGGATTCGCTGAAGGCTTCGATAGGAGCGTTCCTGGGCTTCATCCTCACCACCGGCGCGAAACTGATCGTGTGCGGCTGGATTTTCCTGATTATAATCAAACATATCATATGAGACGTCTTTTAGCAGCGCTCGCGGCGTGCGTGATGGCCGCATCGTGTACTCTTCCCGCCCTCGAGGAAACCGTCACCATCGACGGCGCAGTCGGGAAACTGGTCGGCGACATCCAGCGCCCGGCCGTGAAGGGACGCAAAGTGCCCACGGTCATCATCTGCCACGGCCTCACCGGCTGGCGCTCCGAGAATCACAATATGGCGGTGAACGATTCGCTGCTTGCCCACGGCTATGCGACCGTCCGTTTCGATTTCAACGGCCACGGCGAGAGCGAAGGCCCCTTCAGCGGAATGACCATTGAGAATGAGCTGGAGGATCTGCACCACATCTACGACTATGTCGCAGGCCTGCCGTGGGTGGATAAGCACCGCATTGCGGTGGCCGGGCACTCGCAGGGCGGCTTCGTTGCGGGAGTGTTCGCCGGCGATATGGGAGTCGGGAAGGTCAAGTGCGCCGTCCTGCTCGCCCCGGCCGCCTGCATCCACGTTGACGCGGTGAACGGACTCTTCTTCGATGAGCCTGCAGAGGTCGAGAAGATGGCCGATTCGACATTCTTCTGGGGCCACTGGTTCGGCAAGGACTACTTCCGCGCCGCACGCGATATCGACGTCTACGCCCGCTCTGCCGCCTACGAAGGCCCGGTGCTCATCGTCCAGGGCGACAACGATATGCCAAATCTGTTCAGGGATTCGAAGGAATACCAGAAATATCTTCAGGACTGTATGTACGTCGAGCTCCCCGGCCTGACGCACTGCTACGTGGAAAATTACGCCCTCCCCGCCAGCATCACACTGACCTTTATTCAGGAGAACCTGTAGTTTCCTTCTTTTCCTGGTAGGATATTTCGAAAATTGTATTACCTTTGCAGTCCGCAATGGGGTATTAGCTCAGTTGGTAGAGCGTTTGAATGGCATTCAAAAGGTCAGGAGTTCGATTCTCCTATGCTCCACAAATAAGTCCAGCCAATCCGGCTGGATTTTTTTGTGGAGCATGCCCGTCTGCGACGGGCTGAGCCGCTCACTCCTCGTGGCGCGTAAGTGTTTGATTAGCAGCTAGTTACTAAAAC
>JAFYIK010000164.1 GCA_017538685.1 Bacteroidales bacterium
AGCAAAAATACTCATTAATTTTTGAAAAATCCCTTAATTGTGATTTTCTTTGCAGTATGAATTTAGTGATAGTAGAGTCCCCGCACAAAGCGGCGACAATCCAGAAGTTCCTTGGCGAGGGCTATAAAGTGGTTTCCTCCAAAGGCCATATCAGGGACCTTCAGGAAAAGGAGCTGGGAGTAGACCTGAACAACAACTTCACCCCCGAGTATGTGGTGCCGGCCGACAAAAAGCGGACGGTCGCCGAGCTCAAAAAACTTGCAGAGCAGGCCGATATGGTCTGGCTCGCGTCCGATGAAGACCGCGAGGGAGAAGCCATTTCCTGGCATCTCACCGAAGCCCTCGGACTGGATCCTGCGAAGACCAGACGCATCACCTTCCACGAAATAACGAAGACAGCCATCCTCGAAGCCATCGAGAATCCGAGGACGGTGGATATGAACCTCGTGAACGCGCAGCAGGCCCGCCGTGTGCTGGACCGCCTGGTGGGCTACGAACTCTCGCCGGTGCTGTGGCGGAAGATCCGCCGTGGCCTTTCGGCCGGCCGTGTGCAGTCCGTCGCCCTCCGCCTCACCGTGGACCGCGAAAAGGAGATTATGGCCTTCCGGCCGGAGCCGTTCTACCGTGTGGACGCCGAGTTCGCGGTAGGCCGCTCGAAGGTGCGCGGATCGCTGGACAAGAAGTTCGGCACGCAGATGGCGGCGCACACTTTCCTCGCCGACTGCATAGGCGCGCGCTACACCGTGGACGCGATCGAACGTAAGGAAGGCGTACGCGTGCCCGCGGCCCCGTTCACGACCAGCACCCTCCAGCAGGAAGCCGGCCGAAAGCTGCACTTCCCCGTGAGCCAGACGATGAGGATCGCGCAGAGCCTGTATGAGCACGGTCTCATCACTTATATGCGTACGGACTCCACCAACCTCTCGAGCCTCGCCGTGAACACTGCGAAAAAGTTCATCACCGAGAATTTCGGAGCGGAGTACTCACACCCCAGACAGTATAAAACCCATTCCAAGGGCGCGCAGGAGGCCCACGAAGCCATACGCCCGACCTACATCGAGAACACCGCGATCAGCGGAACTCCCCAGGAGCAGAAGCTCTACAACCTCATCTGGAAGCGCACGGTCGCGTGCCAGATGGCTGAGGCGCGCGTGATGAACACCGCAATCACCATCGGCATAGACAAGCGCGGAGAAAGATACGCCGTGCAGGCGGCCGAGATCCTTTTCGACGGCTTCCTGAAACTCTATAAAGAAGGGACGGACGAAGAAGCGGGCGACGAAGAGCTCGCATCCGTGCCGCCTATGACCATAGGCCAGGAACTGACCTTGAAGTCGGCGCAGGCCACCTGCAAGTTCACGCAGGCCCCGCAGCGCTACTCCGAGCCCACGCTTGTCCGCAAGCTCGAAGAGCTGGGCATCGGCCGCCCGAGCACCTACGCCCCCACCATCACCACCCTCACCACCGAGCGCGGTTACCTTGTGAAAGGCGACAAGCACGGCGAGCTGAGGCCGGTCGTGAACCTCACCCTGAAAGGCGACAAAATCACCGAAGCGCAGTGGAACGAGACAGTGGGCGCGGACAAGGGCAAGCTTCTCCCGACCGAAATCGGAATGGTGGTGACCGACTACCTCTGCGAGAATTTCGAGGATATCCTGGACTACGGCTTCACGGCCAACGTGGAGACTTCCTTCGACGACATAGCGGACGGCAAGCTGGACTGGCACAAGTGCATCGCCGACTTCTATTCGCCTTTCCACACTCAGGTGGAGCAGGCCGTCAGCGACAAGCAGTTTATGAAGATAGAGCGCGAAATCGGCATCGACCCTTCGGACGGAAGGATGGTAGTGGCGAAACTCGGGCAGTTCGGCCCGTTCGTGCAGAAAGGCGACGGCGACGACCGCGTGTTCGCTTCGCTGCCCGCCGGTATGCTGATCGAGAGCGTCACCCTCGAGGATGCGCTGCGTCTGCTGGCTCTCCCCCGCAAGGTGGGCGAGTACGAAGGAGTGGAGATAATCGCCACCAAAGGCCGCTTCGGACCATATCTGAAGTACGGCGAACGCAACATCGGCCTTCCCCGCAATGCCGATCCGCTGACCATCACGCTCGAAAAGTGTGTCTCGCTGATCGAAGCCGAGCTCGGCAAGGCGGCGCAGAACCAGATGGTGCGCGAGTTCCCCGGCGGAATCGCAGTGATGAGCGGCCGTTATGGCCCTTATCTTAAGGCGAACGGCCAGAACTACAAACTCCCGCGCGGCACGAAGGCCGAGGATGTGACCGAGGAGATGGCAAAGCAGATCGTCGCCTCGTCCGATCCCACCCAGGGCAGGCGCAAGTTCACAAGACGCAATAAGTAAGTAACTATATGAGCGAGTACAAAATCGACGAAATGGACAGGAAAATCCTGTCGTTTCTGGTCAAAGACGCAAGGATGCCTTTCCTGGAGATAGCCCGCGAGTGCGGAGTGTCCGGCGCGGCCATCCACCAGAGGGTGAAAAAGCTCGAGGACGCGGGCATCATCACCGGATTTTCGGCCACGGTCAAGCCTTCCGCTCTCGGCTCGCCCGTCTGCGCCTTCATTATGATGAACATCTCGGAAGCGAACAAGTTCAACGATGTCATCGCCGCCCTGAAGAAGATCCCGGAGGTGGTGGAATGCCACTTCATCACGGGTCATTCCTCGATGCTTATCAAGTTGTACTGCTCAGATTTCGACCACCTTATGAACGTGGTCCTCAACGCCATTCAGAAAATACCCGCGGTGGATAGCACCGAGACGATGATTTCGCTCAGCGAGGCCTTCCAGCGCCAGGTGTGGGTGAAGAAAAAGTCAAAATAGTTTCTCCGCGAGGTAGAGATCCTCTGGAGTCGTAATCTTGATATTGTACCTCTCTCCTTCTATATAGGTGAGAGGTATATTAATTGCCCGGGCCACGGAAGCGTCGTCCGTGAACGAAGGGTCGAAGCCTATTTCGTAGGCCTGTTTGATGGTTTCCGAAGGGAAAAGCTGCGGGGTCTGCGCGCCGAAGAGCTTTGCGCGGTCGGGGTCCGGCTCGCCGCTGGACCGGTAGGTCCCGTCGCCGGCCGGCACCAGGCTCTTGAGCGTGTCGGTCACCGGGGTGACCGGGACCACGCAAAGCTCGTCGCGCGAAGCGGCGAGGATGCGCTTTATGAGCTCTTCGCTGATTAGGGGCCGCACGCCGTCGTGGATGAAAACCATCACCCCGTCGGGCACTTTCGCGAGCGCGTTGCGTACGGAGTGGAAGCGGGTGATGCCGCCCTCCACGATTATCTGCGGCAGGTCGAAATGATTGTCGTGGCAGAGCCTTTTCCAGGTCTGGATATGGTCCGCCGGCAAAGCCACCACGGGGACGATTTCGGGGCAGGCGCGCACGAACTTCAGGATCGACTGCTGGAGGATGGGGCGGCCGCCCAGTTCAAGGAACTGCTTGGGCACCTCGGTTCCCATCCTTACGCCGCTTCCGCCGGCCACGAATATTCCGTAAACTTTTTTTGCCATCGCGGTATTTTTCTGTAGCAAAAATAGTTATTTTTGTAAGGATAAACACACACTGATATGGCATTTTCTTTTCTTAGCCAGGAATTGGCTATAGACCTCGGCACAGCCAACACCGTCATCTATCAGAACGGTCAGATCGTTCTCGACGAACCGAGTATCGTCGCTCTGGATGTGGCGTCCGGCAAGTGCATCGCGATAGGACATCAGGCGAAGCTTATGCACGAGCGCACCAACCCCGGAATCAAGACTGTCCGCCCGCTGAAGGACGGCGTCATCGCGGACTTCAACGCCGCGGAGCTGATGATCAGGGGCTTCATCAAGCAGGTAGGCGGAAAGAGGCATCTCTTCGCCCCTAACCTCAAGGTGGTGATCGGCATCCCTTCCGGAAGTACTGAAGTGGAGATAAGGGCCGTGCGCGACAGCACGGAGCACGCCGGCGGCCGCGACGTCTATCTGGTGTTCGAGCCGATGGCGGCAGCCCTCGGTATCGGCCTGGATGTGGAGGCCCCGAAGGGAAATATGGTGGTGGATATAGGCGGCGGAACCACCGAGATCGCCGTCATCTCGCTCGGCGGCCTCGTGGAGCAGGAAAGCATCAGGACGGCCGGCGATGTGTTCACTAACGACATTATGTACTACCTCCGCCAGCAGCACAACATCAAGGTCGGCGAGGTCACTGCAGAGCAGATAAAGGTGGCCGTAGGCGCCGTCCTCACCGAGCTGGACGACGAACCGGAGCCTATCGTGATCAAGGGCCCCAACCTTATGACCGCACATCCCGTGGAGGCGAGGATCACCTATCAGGAGATCGCCCACTGCCTGGACAAGTCCATCGCGAAGATTGAGACCTCTATCCTGCACGTTCTCGAGATGACTCCTCCGGAGCTTTATTCGGACATCGTGGAGAACGGTATTTATCTCTCCGGCGGCGGCGCCCTTCTGCGCGGCCTTGCGAAGAGGCTCACCGACAAGGTGAACATCAACTTCATAGTGGCGGAAGATCCGCTCCACGCGGTGGCAAGAGGAACCAACAAAGCGATCAAGAACACTGATCGCTACAAATTCCTTATGCGTTAATGCCGCGCCGGAAATCCTCGGCAATCGTACTTTCGGCAGCAATCTTCATCATTCTGGAGGTTGCTGCCATCGCTATGTTGCACAGTTCGTCCGTGCTTCAGGACATCTGGCTGAACCGCGCTTCTCACCGCGTGTCCGGCTGGCTGTGGGGCAGCAGCAACCGTATCGCCGGGTATTTCCAGCTTGACTCACGAAACAAGGCTCTCCAGGAGGAGAACGCACGCCTTTCCGAAGAACTCCGCAAATACCGCGAACTTGAAAAGAGCGAGGAATACCTCTCGAAGGCGCGCACGGCCGACGACGGTTTCGACTACATCTTCGCGCACATCGTGAAGATGGGGACCAACGCCCAGCGCAATTACATCGTTGTGGACAAGGGCCTGCTCGACGGAGTGGGGCCGGACTGCGGGGTGGTGACCAGCGAGGGAGTGGTGGGAGTGATCGACGCCGCAGACCCGCATATGGCCTATGGCCGCACGCTGATGAACCCGAGTATGCACGTCAGCGTGAGGATAGGGCGCGACGGGGTGGCGGGGCCGCTTTCGTGGAACGGCCGCTCGTCCAGGGGCGCGGTGCTCAGCGGCATTCCGCTGGGGTACAAAGCCGAGGCCGGGGACACGCTGTGGACCAGCGGGTACTCAGCCATCTTCCCGGCCGAGATACCGGTGGGGATAGTAGTGGGCTCGAGTACGCGCAGCGGCGCTTCGCAGGACGTGCAGGTGCATCTGCTGCAGGACTTCCACGCCCTGGATTATGTGACCGTGGTGCGAAACAGGCACCTCGCGGACATAGAGGCTCTTGAACAATCGGCAGAGGAGGTGCAGCGATGAAACCCGGGCGTTATTTCACGATCTTCGCGCTTCTGTGCCTGGCGCAGGCGCTCATCAGCAACTACTTCCTTTTCTCGCAGTACGTGCTGATCAGCCTGCTGCCGCTTCTGATAGTCAGCCTGCCGCCCCGCTACGGTACGCCCGCAGCGCTCGCGCTCGCTTTCGTGGCCGGCTTCGCCGTGGACTTTATCGGCTCCGGCACCCTCGGACTCACGGCCTGCGCCCTGCTCCCGCTCGCGCTGCTGCGCCTTCCGCTTCTGAGGCTGGTCAGCGGCGAGGATATCCTGACCGACCGCGACGATCCGCCGCTCGCGCATCAGACCACTCCCGAGCAGGCTCTGACGCTGGTGCTCGCGTGCCTTATCTTCTTCGGGGTCTATGTGTGGGTGGACGCCGCCGGCACGCGCCCGTTCTGGTTCAATTCCGTCCGCACGCTACTTTCGATAGGCGTGAGCACCCTGCTCTGCGCGCTTCTGGGCAATTTCATTTTCGGAAAGGACAGATAGGATATGGAGACCAGCCGCAAACTGAACAAGATCAGGATAGGTCTTGCCATCGCCGCGGCCCTGCTGCTCGGCCGGCTGTTCTACATCCAGATCGTGAACAGCAAGTACAAGACTGATGCGCTCAACAACTCCATAGTCTACGAGACTATCTACCCGCCGCGCGGAGTCATCTACGACCGCAGCGGCGAGGTGCTGGTGGGCAATCAGGCCACCTACGACATCCTGGTGACCCCGCGCGAAATCAGCGGGCTGGACACCCTGGCGCTGGCCCGGGTGCTGGATGTTCCTATGGATTTCATTCGCGAGAGGCTGGCGTACTACCGCTCGTACCGCACGCGCATCGGCTTCAAGACGCTGGTGTTCCTCAGGCACGTGGACGAAGACGTCTTTATGCGTTTCAGCGAGATGGAATACCGTTTCCCGGGCTTCCGCGGGCAGATACGCACCGAGCGTATGTACCCTTTCAACGCGGGCGGAAACCTGCTGGGCTATGTGTCCGAGGTGGATGCCGACTACATTAAAAGGCACCCCGAGTACAAAAGCGGCGACAACGTCGGGCGGACCGGCCTCGAAGCCGCGCGCGAGGAGGAACTTCGCGGCGAAAAGGGATACCATATATATTTAAGGGATTCGCGCAACCGCGTGCTGACCTCTTACAACGACGGCGAAGACGACAAGCTGGCCGTGCCCGGCAAGGATATCCGCACCACGATCGACGCCCGTCTCCAGCAGTACGGCCAGGAGCTGATGAAGGGCCGCGCCGGCTCTCTCATCGCCATCGAACCGCAGACCGGGGAGATACTCGCGCTGGTGTCCAGCCCGGGCATCGACGTGGACGTGCTCGCGAATATGGGCAGCCATTTCGACAAACTGTCGTCCGACCCGGGGAAGCCGCTTTTCAACCGCACGGTGCAGGCGAGCTACCCGCCGGGGTCCGTTTTCAAGCTTGTGTGCGGGCTTATCGCCCTGCAGGAGGGCGTGCTGAGTCCGTGGATGCAGTACGGCTGCTCGCGCGGCTACGTCTACGCCCCGGGCAAGAAGCTCGGCTGCCACGACCACCGCTCGCCCCTGAATTTCACCGAGGCGGTGCGTATGTCGTGCAACGCTTATTTCTGCAACGTTTTCAAGAATGTGCTTGAGAATAAGAAGTATGAGTCCACGGCGGAGGCTTTCGATGCCTGGGAGTCCTACGTGCGCGCCTTCGGCTTCGGCAGCAAGCTGGGGACCGACTACCCTGGCGAGCTGGGAGGGACCATTCCTTCAAGTTCGTACTACGACAAGGTCTACGGCCGCGGGCACTGGAAATATTCATCGGTCGTTTCTCTGGCCATCGGCCAGGGTGAGATCGGCGCCACTCCCCTGCAGATAGCGAACCTCGCCGCGATTATGGCGAACAGAGGATGGTATGTGACGCCGCATATTATCAAGGGGGATGACGGCCATTCTCGTCACGAGACCGGGATCGACCCCAAGTACTTCGAGTACGCCGTCGAAGGTATGTACCAGGCCGTGAATATGACGGTGGCGGACGGGGCCACGGCCACGCTCGCGCGGGTCCGCGGGCTGGACATCTGCGGCAAGACCGGCACCGCGCAGAACCCGCACGGCGACGACCACTCCGTGTTCATCTGCTTCGCGCCCCGCGAGAACCCGCAGATCGCCGTGGCCGCATACGTGGAGAACGGGGGTTGGGGAGGATCCACCGCCGCGCCGATAGCATCGCTCCTGATAGAGAAGTATCTGAACGGGGCCGTAGCGCCTGAGCGCTCGTGGCTTCAGGAATGGATAAAGGTTAAGTAATGGAAGGAAGAGTACAGAGGAGCCTTGTGCACGCGGTCGACTGGTATCTGGTCGCGTGCTGGTTCGTGCTGATCGTGATAGGTTGGCTGAGCGTGTACTCGTCGTCGCATTCGGTAGAGGGGTCTGGGATGTTTGCCCTGGCCGGGCGCAGCGGAAAGCAGCTGCTGTGGATGGGGATTTCGCTGGTCGTGGGCGTGGTGATACTCTTTTTGGTGAAGCCTTTCATCTGGGAGGAGTTCGCCCTGCCTGGGTGGCTGTTCATCGTGCTGCTGCTGGGGCTTGTGCTGCTGTTCGGCGTGGAGGTGAACGGTTCGAAGTCGTGGTTCCAGCTGGGGCCTGTGAGTTTCCAGCCGTGTGAGTTGTCGAAGATTACTACCTCCTTGGTCTTGGCGCATATCCTGCGCACGCCGGGCTTCAGACTCGGCAAGCTGCGCGATCTCGCGACCGCGCTTGCCGTCGTCGGCGTCCCGGCGGCGCTGATCCTGGCAGGTGGCGAGACCGGAACTCTCCTGGTGTATGTGGGGTACGTGTTTATGCTCTACCGCGAGGGGCTTTCCGGATGGTGGCTGGTGTTCCTGTTCGCGTTCATCGCGCTGTTCATCACCTCCATCAAGTTCCCGCTCTGGGTCTCGTTCGCCATCCTGGCTCTGTCGCTGACCTTATATTTCCTGATCGTCCGCAGGCGGATACGCAGCATCTCCGCGCAGCGTGAACTCTTCTGGACTTCCATTCTTGCCGGCGTCATCGGCGCTCTGATGATCCTTTCCACTTCGCTCGTGTTCAACTACGTCCTGAAACCCCATCAGCAGACCCGCATCGAAGTCCTTCTGGGTATGAAGGAAGACCCTATGGGCGCAGGCTACAACGTGAACCAGTCGATGATAGCCATCGGCTCAGGCGGCTTCACCGGTAAGGGTTTCCTGCAGGGCACCCAGACCGCTTACGGCTTCGTGCCTGAGCAGAGCACTGACTTCATTTTCTGCACCATAGGCGAAGAGTTCGGCTTCCTCGGCTGCGCGCTGGTGATTCTGCTGTTCGTATTCCTGATCGCCCGCATCCTGGGCGACGCGGAGAACTGCCGCGATCCCTTCGCCCGAGTCTACGGCTACTGCCTCGCCGGCTGTTTCTTTATGCATATGATGATCAACATCGGAATGACCATCGGCCTGATGCCCGTCATCGGCATCCCCCTGCCCTTCATCAGCTACGGCGGCTCCTCGATGCTCTCCTTCACCGTGATGCTCTTCATCTTCCTCGCCTTGGTCAAGCAGGAGCGCCGGTATTTCTAGTATCCGCTGCCCCCGTGCCCTTCTCTTCCGCCTACCCGTGGGGGCTAAGTCGCTGACACACAGCCAATTCCTCAAAAGAGGTCTGCCGATTTTGGCAGACCTCTTTTGCTTATCTCGCTGATTTGCAGGACCTTAGCCCCCACGCCCAATATGACGAAAAACAGCCGCCCGGAAAGGCGGCTGTTTGAGGAGGGTGCGATGTGGGGCTCGAACCCACGACAACCAGAACCACAATCTGGTGCTCTACCAACTGAACTAATCGCACCGTGTTAGAGAGGACTGCAAAGGTAGATATTTTTTCGGAATATCCAAATACTGGATTACAAGTGATAGGTCACGCCGATCTTCACGGCAGGAGCGACGCGGACCTCGGTGTTACCTTCAAAATAGTTCCCGTGTTTATCTCCATATGGTGTCGACGCAATGGCAAAATCGAAATCAGACCTGAGGTCGACAGAAAACTGGCGGGTCAAAGCAATACTGAAGCCCAAACCGGTTTGGAAACCAAAAGCGGTAACCGAAGGGGCATAGGAGTCAGCGATAAAGAACAACTGCGGTGCAAAATGGACAAAGGGCTGGAGTCGCTTTTGTCCGAAGTAGTATCCGATATCTGCCCTAATTGGGATAAATGTGCCCGAGGTGTATACCCACCAACCGCCACCACTGAGATACGTTGGACGCTCATATGACATACTATCCATCATTCCCCATCCTCCACCTATTTGGGCTCCGAGGTAAAGGCCGGATTCTTTCCGGATTCCGTAGTGGATTTCAGCGCCGGCACTGAAGAACCACTCCGGGCCGATCGTGCAGACGCCCTCTAAGGACACCTGCCGCCCGGCATAATTCCAATTTCCGCTTCCGCTTTCGCGGCCGCCGGAATAATTACTTGTCGCGCCAATCATCTGCGCGTGGCCCTGCCAGGCGAAAATGACTGACAAGGCCAGGGCGAGCAATAGTTTCCGCATAAGGAACTAGAGGTTAAAGTTCATCTTCCAGATGTTGTACGAGCCCTTGTCGGAGCCGCGCTGAGAGAGGAAGTAGATGCTCTTGCCGTCCGGCGACCAGGTCGGAGAGAGGTCGTGGCCGGGATGGTAGGTAAGCTGGGTCATTTGGCTGCCGTCCGAACGGATGACGAAGATGTCCAGATTCTCGGGCAGGTTCTCCCTTCTCTGGGTGTTCGCCGTGAAGAGGATCCACTTTCCATCGGGCGAGAGGGATGCGGTGGTGAACGAACGGTTCTCCTGGCTCAGGATGAGGCTTTCAGTGCCCTTCACATAATTCACGAGCCAGATTTCGTAGTTGTTCATTGAGTTCTTGCGCGAGCAGAGGAATTCTTCTTCGTTGATCGGATACGGGGTGAGACCGTAGCAGTAGTTGCTGAACACGCCGTTTTCGACACTATAGCTCCAGATGCCGTAGTGGCTGCCCTCAGCCCTGTGGAAGAAAATGAGTTTCCCGTCTGTGCTGTAGATTGGAGCATAGTCCTTGACGCTGCCGGAAGTGACCTGCTGCACGATGCTCCCCTGGACAGCACTCGTCAGATAGAGGTTGCTATAGGGATAATTGCTCTGCGAGAAGCAGATCTTCTTGCCGTCCGGCGAGAAGCAAAGATCCTGCGCGGTGTTGCTGAAGGTACGCTGCTGGGACCCGGAGCGGGCGGCGAGCGACTTCACGAAGATGTTGCTGTGGCTGTTGTGCGAGCCGATGTAGGCGTAACGGTCGCCGTCCTTTGTCAAGACGAAGTAGGGATTTGCCCACCAGGTCAAACGCATTCCGTCCCACCTGATATTCGGGACGATCAGTTGCTCGTTGTCCTCATTGGTCACCTTTACGAACACGATTCCTCCTTCTTCGGGAACATAGGTTTCGGAGGTGTCGATAACCGTCATAAAGGTGCCGCAGCCGGAAAGAAGGGCCGCCGCAATCGCGGTCAGCAAAAAGATTCTTCTGGTCTTCATAATATTATGATTTTGTGATTAGACTTGGAGATTCGCTATTTCTTATGCGGAATCGGAACCGGTTTGATGGGTTTCGGATCAGGTCTCTTGCCCATCGGAATAGCCTTCGCACCTTCGGCTTTCTCCACTTCCTTCTTCACGGTGTCCGCAACTTCCTTGGCGACCTGCTCGGCCTGTTTGACAGCGTGATGCTCGCACTGATGCCCGCAAGGGCGCTCGCATTCCACTTCGCTTGCGCAGTGGTGTTCGACCGCTTCGATGGTGTCTTTCTGTGCTGTTTCTTTCTGAGTTTCCTGTGATTTGGCTCCGCGGCGCTGTCCGCACCCGGCCAGGCACATCACGGCAAGAGTAATAATAAATAGTTTCTTCATAACATCACAAATATATAAAAAAGTCCGGCCATTTCACCAAAACGTGCAAATTAGCCAATCCAAATACTCTAATCGCAGTAGCATAAGTATTCCGCTTCGGCGGAGGGAGCCAACCCCGGATCGCGCTGCGCCGAGCTCGAATTACCGGCTCAGCTTGCGCGATTGGGACTTTGCCGATGAGATTTGATTAACAATTGTTTATTGTCGGAGCTCGGCATAACCAGGCCTCGCTCCTCTCAGAACCGGTCGCTCGCAGTAACTCGCTCCCTATCGAATATATGTAGTCCGTTCCCTCCCCGCCCTTGGCAGTCTAGGTGTCGCGAGGGTAGCACGCTCGCAACGCAGCGTCACCGAGCTCGCGCGCAGTCAGGAATCCAATATTGTCGAAATAATCGTATATTTGAGTATGAAACGAATCTTATTGGCTATCATCTTATTGGCTATGGCAGCAACAGCGTGCACGAACAACGCGCAGGTCTCGAAGGAGGCGGCGCAGAAGGCAGTATTTGAGAACATTATGACCAGGACCTC
>JAFYIK010000165.1 GCA_017538685.1 Bacteroidales bacterium
ATCGCTAAACTCTAATGCAGAAAGGCCGGACGAATATGCTTCAGTTCCGCGCAGAGCCCATCCCCGACGTCGGTATCGGCGTGGTCGGTCTGGGCGTGCGCGGAACTGAAGCCGTTCAGCGGCTTCCACGCGTCCCCGGCTGCCATCTCGCGGCCGTGTGCGACGTGAACCCCGGGCTTGTCGGCGCCCGGATGGCGGAGGCTCCCGATTCCGGGCAGCCCCTTTCCGCCTACACGGACTACCGCGCGCTCTGTGAGGACCCCGCCGTGGATCTGGTCTACGTCTGCACTGACTGGAGCACGCACGTGGAGATCGCGGTCTATGCGATGGAGCACGGCAAACACGTCGCGCTGGAGGTCCCTTCCGCCCAGACTCTGGATGAATGCTGGGCTTTGGTAGACACTTCCGAGCGTACCCGCCGGCATTGCACCATCCTCGAAAACTGCTGCTACGACCGCTTCGAGCTCACCGCCCTGGAGATGGCCCGGCGCGGCCTTTTCGGCGAACTGATCCACGCAGAAGGATCCTACCACCACAACCTCGAAGGCCGCTGGGGCCACGACAACTGGCGCATCAAGCTCAACCGCGACTGCCGTGGAGACCTTTACCCTACGCACGGCTTCGGCCCAATCTGCCAGGCGCTCGGAATTCACCGCGGCGACCGGTTGGAGACACTCGTGTCTATGGATACGGCCCCCTTCAACGGACCCCGCTACCTCAAGACGCAGACGGGCGAGGACGCAGCCGACTTCCGCGGCGGCGACCTGACTATGACTATGATCCGCACTTCGCGCGGCCGGACCATCCTCCTGCAGCACGACGTTATGACGCCCCGCCCTTACGACCGCGGCTACCAGCTCGTGGGCACGGACGGCTTCGCCCGCAAATACCCCACCGAGCAGATCTGCCTGCGAAATGCTGACGGCTCAGGCGAGAAGGTCTACGAAGGCGAAGAGCTCGCCGCGCTTATGGCCCGGTACCGCAGTCCCCTCCTCACCGACGAGATCGAGGAGATGGCAAAGACCGTCGGCGGCCACGACGGAATGGACTTCCTGATGGACTACCGCATCATCCACTGCCTGAACCACGGTCTCCCGCTGGATATGGATGTCTACGACCTCGCCGAGTGGTGCTGCATCACCGAGCTCTCCCGCCTCTCGCTCGATGCTGGTTCTAAGCCCGTACCCGTTCCCGACTTCACCCGCAGTCGATAAACCTTTACATCCGCGTTTTTCGCCCACACCCCGTTGTTTTCGCCCCTTCCGTAAAAGATGTCCTTGATTTTGGGACACCTTAAGCATTTTAGGGGGTATTTTGCACAAGATGTCCCATTTTTCGGGACATCTTTTACGCTTCCCGCATCGCGCCCGAGACGAAAACAACAATTGTTTTTAGGAGCGTGAAATATAAGTAACCAGATATCAGCCAGATACAGATTTACCATACTCAAATACAAGTACGGCCAATTTGTAAATCGCTGATTCATATAGTGTTACGTTTCACGGGAATACAATAGGCAGGGGAGCTTAAGATGGTATGCCCCATCAATCAAGATAGTACGGAGTACAGTTTCTCGTCGGAGAAATAATAGAGGCAGGGGAGTTTGAGGGGGTCCGCCCCATCAATCAATGTAGTACGGAGTACAGTTTCTCGTCGGAGAAACTGTAGAAGGATTCGTCGGCGACTATGATGTGGTCGAGGAGGCGGAGACCGCAGGCGGAGGCGGCGCGGGCGAGGGTCTGGGTCTGCTGGATGTCGCCGGATGAGGGCTCCGGGTTACCGGCCGGGTGGTTGTGGACGAGGATGAGGGCGCGGGCGCCGCGGCTCATCGCGAGACGGATGACTTCGCGCGGGTCGAAGAGGACTTCGTCCGCGGTGCCCGCGCTCACCCTCTCGCGTGAGCACACGCGCTGCCGCTTGTCCAGCAGAAGCACCCAGCACTCTTCGTGGCTCACGCCTTTCAGGTAGGGCGCCATCATATCATACACGGTGCGCGCGCCGGTGATGGGGCGCCCGGGCGAGCCCGAGCGCTCGTCCGCGAAGCGGCGGCCGAGCTCGAAGGCGGCCATAATGACCGCCGCCTTCGACGCTCCCACCCCCGGCGCGCGCTGCAACTCGCTGCCGTCCATCTGCGACAGCCGCACAAGCCGCCCGTCGCAGCTTCTCAGCAGCGAGCGTGAAACCTCCAGCACATTCGCCGAGGCAGTCCCGCTTCTGAGCAGCACAGCAAGTAATTCACCATTGGAAAGGGCCTGGGGCCCGGATGAGTGGAGGCGCTCCCGCGGCCTTTCACTCTCTGAGAGATCTTTGATTTTCATAGCCGTATGTTTAAGTTCAGCAAATATAAGCCTAGTTTTGAAAAATTAAAACTATCTTTGTGAGGATGAATTTCAAGGACGCATTGAAAGCCAAAGGCCTCAAGGCTACCCGTCAGAGGGTGGCGGTCCACGAAGTTATGATGGAACTCGGGCACGCAAGCGCAGATATGGTCCGGGACCAGATTCTCAAAAAGGGAACGGTCAAAGTCACTACCGCTTCAGTTTACAACACCCTCGCGCAGATGGCCCTTTTGGGCATTTACTCCCACCGCCTCGGTATGGGTGGAAAAATGTATTTCGACGCAGATCCAAGCTGCAACCTTCATCTCTATGATCCCCAGACCGGCCAGTACTTCGACGTGCAGGACGAAGAACTGATGGAAAGGGTGGAGTCCCGCTGCAAAAGGCGCCGCTTCAAAGGTTACAAAGTGGACGCGGTGGATGTGACCATAATCTGCCACCAGGTCCAGCCTAAAAAGGAAATCAATACAAAAAAGAAATAGTATGCAAGTCATCAACATCGGAGAGAAAAGTTCGGTTCTCAACAGCTTCGTCGCCCAGCTCCGCGACAAGACCCTTCAGAAAGACAGCCTCAGGTTCAGGACCAACCTCGAAAGGCTCGGCCAGATTTTCGGCTATGAAATCAGCAAAACCCTGGCTTCGAAGGAGAGGGAAGTGGTCACGCCCCTCGGCACCGCGCGTCTCAGCGTGCCTGATGAGCAGGTAGTGGTAGCCACCATTATGCGCGCAGGACTGCCTCTGCACGAAGGTATCCTCAGCTGCTTCGACGCCGCCGAGAACGCATTCGTGGCCGCCTACAGGAAGTACGACAGCGAAGGCACCTTCCACATCCACACCGAGTACTGCACCTGCCCCGACCTCGTCGGCAAGACGGTCATCCTCGCGGACACTATGCTTGCGACCGGTTCTTCGATCGAAGTGGCATACGAAGTTTTGCTCCACGAAGGCGGCAAATTCGCCAAGCTGCACCTTGTGTGCCCTTTCGCGAGCGTCCAGGCTGTCGCCTACCTCAATAAGATTATGCCGGAAAACACGACCCTCTGGGTCGCTGCAATCGACCCCGAGCTCACGAGCCACTCCTACATCGTCCCCGGTCTGGGTGATGCGGGCGACCTCTGCTACGGTCCGAAGCTGTAGTTATATCTCTTTACGGAGACGGGCCAGGGGAATACCCAGCTGGTCGCGGTATTTGGCGATAGTGCGGCGGGCTACGAGATACCCGCGCGCTGCAAGTTCTTTCACAAGCTGCTCATCCGTGAGCGGCTTGTGTTTGTCTTCGGCGTCCACTATTTCCTGAAGCACCTTCTTCAGCTCACGGGTGCTGACTTCTTCGCCGGCCTGATTCACCAGACCTTCCGAGAAAAAGTATTTCAGCGGGAATATGCCGTAGGGAGTCTCGATGTATTTGCTGTTCACGACGCGGGAGATGGTCGAAATGTCGAAGCCCGTTATCTTGGCGATGTCTTCCAGGATCATAGGCCGAAGGTCGCGCTCGTCGCCGCTGACGAAGTACTCGCGCTGGTAGTCGATCAGCGCCTGCATAGTCTTGCTCAAGGTGTTGTAGCGCTGCTTCAGCGCTTCGATGAACCATTTCGCGCTGTCCAGCTTTTCCTTCACGAAGGTGGCCGCCTCTTTCTTCTCACGGTCGGACCCGCCCTCGGCCTTCAGGAGCATATCCGCGTACTTCTTGTTCACGCGAAGCTCCGGGATGTTGAAGCGCGGCATCTCGAAGGTAACCTCGCCGGAATCGTCGAGCTTAAGCACGAAATCGGGAATAATCTGCTCGGCTGCGTCGGAGTATGAATCGTCCACCTGCCCGCCGGGTGAGGGATTCAGACGCGAGATGCGTTTCATCGCGGCCTTAAGCTCGTCTTCCGTGATGCCGAGCCTGGAAAGGATGCGGCTGAAGTGCTTGCCCGTGAAGTCCTGGAAGCATTCTTCCAGAATGCGGCGCGCGTTGACTGTCTCGGGTGTCTGGCTCGCAGCCTTCAGCTGCAGGAGCAGACACTCGCGCAGATCGCGCGCGCCCACCCCCGCCGGGTCGAAAGTCTGCACCATCGCCAGCATACGCTCAACC
Source organism: Bacteroidales bacterium (assembly GCA_017538685.1). The sequence goes on from JAFYIK010000165.1 coordinate 4,417, forward strand.
TCCTCCCGGTCGCTTTCGATCCCGGCGCGGAACGCCAGGTCGTCCACCAGGGAGTCCAGGTCGCGCCTCAGATAACCTGCGTCGTCGAGCGAACCGATTATGAATGCGGCGACCTCTTTTTCGTGGGCGCTTATATTGCGGAATCCCAACTGGTCCAGCAGACTCTCGCGGAATCCGGTCTTCACGGAGAAGGTGTTATACTCCGGCCGCGGGTCTTTGCCCCAGTTGTTGACGCGGGTTTTGTAGTCGGGAATCGAGTCGTCCTGAAGTGAATCGAGGGAAACTTCCTTAGTCTCCTGCTCGGGCGATTCGGGGTCCGGCGTGTCGTCCAGCACGGGGTTTTCTTCCAGCTCCTGGCGCACGCGCTGTTCCAGATCCTGCACCGGAAGCTCGATCAGCTTGATGGTCTGGATCTGCAGGGGCGAGAGTTTCTGAACCTGCTGCTGGGTTAACGCTAGGCCTTGTTTATTCATCGGCTGGCTTTGGCGGCTCTATCGGCACAAGCATACGGACGGTGTCCACCGTCACCCTTACCTGGTCCGAAATCACCGGGAACTTCATCTTTTCCTTCACGATGAAGGCATCGGGGAACACGCGCGAAATGCGCTGAAGCGCCACCTGCGCGTCCGCTTTCGTGCGGAAATCTCCGACCGTCACCTTGAAGAAAGGATTCTTGAAAGTGCGGTAGGTGTTGTACCCCGGGAATAGCCTCTTGAAACGTGCCTCGCTTTCGGCCGAAGCCTCGCGCGAGTTCTGTTTGTTGTCGAAATAAATCCTGATGCGGAAGCCGTCAGTCTGCTCGCCGCGGTTCTTGCGGATAAGCGATTCGGCTGCGCTCTTGATAGAAAAACTTCTGTGCAACTTCACGCTTCCGGGCAGCACGTCCGAAACCGACTTGCCGCTCAGAGTTTCATTCACTCTGGGCACCGGTGTATAAATCACCGAGTCCACATATTTGTATCCTTCCGGCGGCGCCGGCTCCTCGATCTGTGCGAAAGCGCAGACGGAAAACAGCAGGGCGCTGAAGGCAATCAAAAGTCGTTTCATAACAGTCCTATAATGTCTTTGATCGGAATGTCCGTAAGTGTCTGAGTCCGTTTCAAACCGAACAGCCCGGTGGCCGTGAAGGTCAGGTCCACCGTCAGTCCATCAAAATTCCCGCCACCGGCGATAGACATAATGCGGAGCAGCCCCACGCCTGGCGCCAGGCTGGCTTCCACGGGCACGAAAACCGTCGATTCCGTGCGCGCCGGGATGGTGAAATCCTCCGCCTTCACGTTCAGCAGAGCCTCCGCGCCGTTTTTCACCACTCCGCTCACATTGCTCACATCCACCTTGTGCGAAGGGTTGTTGAAGGTCAGCTCCGCCACGGCGGTGATGGGCGAGCCGATATGCACCGACTGCACTCCGCCTCCGGTGACGGTGAACTTGCTGCCTATGCCCGAGCAGCCGGTCAGCAACGCGGCCAGCACGACCGCAAACAGTATGCGTACAAATTTCTTCACGTCCCCAAAGATACTAACTTTTTGTCTATCTTTGTGCCCGAGATGAAATTGTATATCGAGACATACGGCTGCCAGATGAACGTGGCGGACACCGAAGTGGTCTTCTCCATCCTCGGCAAGCACGGCTACGAGCGCACGGAAAGCATAGAAGAAGCGGATGTGATTATGGCCAACACCTGTTCGGTGCGCGACAACGCCGAGCAGCGCATCCTTGGCCGCATCGAGCAGTTCGTGCTGCAGCGGAGGACCCGCCCGGTGGTGATCGGCATCCTCGGCTGTATGGCCGAGCGTATGAAAGAGCAGCTCCTCGAAGGAGGGAAGGTCGACGTCGTAGCCGGTCCGGACGCGTATCGCCGTCTGCCCGAGCTTCTCGCGGCGGCCGCAGAAGGCCACCCGCAGATGGACGTCATCCTCTCGCGCGAGGAGACCTACGCGGACATCAGCCCCGTCCGCCTGGACCGTAACGGCGTTTCGGCGTTCATCTCGATAATGCGCGGCTGCAACAACGTCTGCTCCTACTGCGTGGTGCCGTACACCCGCGGGGTGGAGCGCAGCAGGGACGCCCGCTCGATAGTCCGCGAGGCCTGCGACTGCGTGCAGAAAGGCTACAAAGAGGTGACGCTGCTGGGGCAGAACGTGGACTCGTATTGCTACGAAGGCACCACCTTCGCCCAGCTGCTCGCTATGGTTGCGGAAGTCAGCCCGTCGCTGCGCGTGCGCTTCAGCACCTCCAACCCGCAGGACATTTCCGACGAAGCGCTTCTGACAATGGCAAAGTACCCCAACATCTGCCATCATATCCATCTCCCGGTGCAGTCTGGTTCGGACCGCATTCTCGAAAAGATGCGTCGCCGCTACACTGCTGAATGGTACCTGGAGCGGGTTGCAAAGATCAGGGAGATTATGCCTGACTGCGCAATCAGCACGGACGTTATCGCGGGCTTCTGCTCCGAGACCGAGGAGGATCATCAGATGACGCTCGACCTGTTCGAGAAGGTTGGATTCGACGCCGCGTTTATGTTCTACTACTCCGAGCGGCCGGGGACGCTGGCCGCGAAAAAATACCCGGACGACGTGCCCATCGAGGTGAAGACCCGCAGGCTGAACGAAATTATCGCCCTTCAGAATCGTTTGAGTTTGGAGAGCAACCAGCGCGATCTGGGCCGTGAACTGGAAGTTCTGGTCGAGGGCCCGTCGAAACGCAATCCTGCCGAACTCTGCGGACGCGCCGGAAGCAACAAAATGTGCGTCTGGGCAGACACCGGACACAAAGCGGGGGATTATGTCCGCGTCCGTGTCCTCAATTGCACCCAGGCCACACTTCTTTGTGAATTGATTTAGTTATATTTGTGCGAATGATTAAGTGTCTGATCATAGGCGGGGGACCCGCTGGATGCACGGCGGCGATTTACGCGGCCCGTGCGGCGATGGACCCTGTCGTGGTCGAGGGTCCGGAGCCGGGAGGACAGCTCACCACCACGACCCTGGTGGAGAACTATCCCGGATTCAAGGACGGAATCGACGCGAACGAACTGATGGGCGCGATGAAGGCCCAGGCCGGGAAGCTGGGGGCGAAGTTCATTCGTGGCACAGTCCGTGAATGCGACCTCAAAGCGAAGACCTTCACCCTGTCAGACGGCTCAGTGCTTGAAGCCCAGACAGTTATAATCGCCACTGGCGCGAGCGCAAAGTACCTCGGACTTCCGAGCGAGAAGAAGTTCAGGGGGCTCGGCGTCTCCGCGTGCGCGACCTGCGACGGCTTCTTCTATCGGGGAAGGAAGGTCGCAGTCGTGGGGGGCGGAGACACCGCCTGCGAAGAAGCTATGTACCTCAGCGGCCTTGCAAGCGAAGTGCATATGATAGTCCGCAAGCCTTTCCTCAGGGCCTCGGCGGCCAATCAGAAAAGGGTAAAAGAGACTCCAAACATTACCATACACTTTGAAACCGTCACCAAAGAAGTCCTTGGTGATGATTCCGGCGTGACCGGCATCAAAGTCGACCACGATGGCGAGGTTTTTGATATTGCTCTGGACGGATTTTTCCTGGCGATAGGCCGGCATCCCAACGCAGAGTGGCTCGGCGGACAGCTGGAGACCGATGAAAACGGTTACATCGTTTCGGATGGAGTCAAAACGGCAGTGAAGGGAGTGTTCGTGGCGGGAGATGTCCGGGAAACCGATTTCAGGCAGGCGATAACGGCGGCCGCAGACGGATGCAGGGCCGCGCTTGAAGCAGATAAATATTTGAAGAATGAAATATAGACTCATTGTCGCGTTTATGGCGGCGGCGCTTCTGGGCGTCGGCTGCAAATCGCAGTATGAACAGCTTCTCGAAAGCGGAGACGTGGACGCCAAGTACGCCGCCGCCTTCGACTATTTCAATAAAGGCAAATTCACACGTTCGGCCCAGCTCTTCGAGTCGCTTTCGATGTACACCTCCGGTACAGAGCGCGACGACACGGTGCAGTACTACTGGGGCCTGAGCAACTATAACCAGAAGGATTATTATTCCGCAGAGGCCAACTTCAAACACTTCATCGACAACTTCCCGGCGAGTGCCTTCACCGAGAGCGCGGAATTCCTCCGCATCGACTGCCTCTACCGCTCCACTCTACGTTACGAGCTGGACCAGACTCCGACTTATACGGCCATCACAGCCATCAGCGAGTATCTTCTCGCCCATCCCCGTTCGGCTAACCGCCCCGTGTGTGAAAAGATGCTTGCAGACCTGTCTGACAGACTGGACCGCAAGGCCTACGAAAGCGCGAAGCTCTACTACAAAATGGAGGACTATAAAGCGGCGCGAGTCGCTCTGAAAAATGTCCTGAAAGACGATTCCGACAATGTCTACAGGGAGGATATCCTCTACTACGCCGCAATGTCGTCGTATCACTATGCCCGTCTGAGCGTGCCTGAGAAGCAGAAGGAGCGCTATATGGTGTTCGTGGACGACTATCTGAACTTCATCGGCGAATATCCCGAATCGTCCTACCGCAAAGAGCTCGACTCTCTCTACAAAAAAGTCAGAAACAAATAATTTGAAACTTTCCGCGCACTGCGTCCGGTATCCATAATAGAAACAACATTTTTTACTATGGATATCAGGGAAGTACCTACCAACACCGTCACCCGCGACACCAAAGAACTCGCGGCTCCGACCGGTAATCTGTATGAGACAGTAGTCATCCTTTCGAAGAGGGCAAACCAGATCGCTCTCGAGGAGAAGAAAGAAATCGCAAAGAAGCTCGAGGATTTCCGCAACGAGCGTGACAATATGGAAGAAGTGTTCGAGAACAAGGAGCAGATTGAAATCTCCAAGTACTACGAGCGCCTTCCGAAACCGGACCTCATCGCAATCGAGGAATTCAAGCGCGGAGAACTCTACTACCGCACCGCAAAGACCGAAAACGAAGACTAACGGATTATGCTCCGTTCCCTCCACGTCAGAAACTACGTGCTGATAGACTCTCTGGACATCACGTTCCCGGAGGGTCTTGTCATCATTACCGGCCAGACCGGCGCCGGCAAGAGCATCTTGCTGGGCGCTTTGTCGCTCCTTACGGGCGCCAAAGCGGACGCCTCGATAATCAGCGCCGGCGCAGACAGCTGCGTGGTGGAAGCGGAATTCTCCATCGACGATACTCCTGAAATCAAGGCTCTTCTCGAAGAAGCCGACGTGGAATGGGAAGACGGCAGCCTTCTTATCAGAAGGGTAGTGCACAGTACCGGCCGTTCGCGTTCGTTCATCAACGACTCTCCGGTGCAGGTCCAGCTCTTGGCAGACATCGCCGGGCAGTTGGTGGACATCCACTCCCAGCATCAGAGCCTTATGCTCACCAGCCGGGCGTTCCAACTTTCGCTGCTGGACAATTTCGCCGGGCTCGGCGGCCTTCGGATAGAGGCCGCTGGCTGCTGGCAGCGCCTTCAGGCTGTTCGGGCAGACCTTCAGGCAGCCCGCGACCGCCTCGGCCGCCTCGCCGCCGAGAGCGACTATTCCCGAGCTCAGTTCGAGCAGCTGGACCGTGCGGCCCTCCGCGACGGCGAACTGGAAGAACTCGAGGAAGAGCAGAAGCAGCTGGCGAACGCCGAAGAGATCAAAACAAATCTCGCCGGGGCGCTGGATCTTCTCGATCCCTCCGACGAAAGGCTGAGCGTCGGCGCAGCCCTGACCGAAGCCCGCAAACTAGTCGAAAAGACTGCGCGTTACGTTCCCGCCTTGGACGAACTCTCAGGACGCCTCGATTCGGCGCGCATAGAACTGGAGGATATTTCTGCGGAAATCGACAGGATCAGTTCAGGTGTGAACCTCTCGCAGGAGCGTCTGACGGAGGTCGAAGACCGCATCTCGGTGCTCTATCAGCTGATGCGCAAGCACAATGTCCGCACTGTAGCTGAATTGATCGACATCCGCGAGAAATACAGTCAGGAACTCTTCGACGGCACGGCCCTCGAAGAAAAGGTCGAGGAGCTGGAAAAGCAACTCAAGGAAGCGGAAAAGGCTTATGCAGACGTGTGCGGAAAACTCCGCGCCGGCCGCGCCAAGGCAGCCCCTTCGCTCGCGCAGGACATCGAACATTCAATCCACGGCCTTGAGCTTGAAAAGGCCCGCTTCACGGTAGAACTCTCCGAAGGCAAGCCAGGCCCTGCCGGCACGGACAGCGTTATGTTCTGCTTCAGCGCCAGCGGCAGCACCGCCCCCGTGGACCTCGCGAAATGCGCCTCCGGCGGCGAAATCAGCCGCATTATGCTCTGCCTCAAGGCTATGATGGCCCGTTACGCCGGTATGCCCACTATGATCTTCGACGAAATCGACACTGGCGTCAGCGGCAGCGCGGCGCACAAAATGGGCGCGTTAATCTGCGAGATGGGCCGCGATATGCAGGTCTTCGCAATCACGCACCTTCCGCAGGTGGCTGCGAAAGGCTCTGCGCATTATGTCGTGGAAAAATCGGAAATCGACGGCCGCACCGTCTCCAGCATACGCGAAGTCCGCGGAGAAGATCGCGTAAAAGAAATCGCCAGGCTCCTTAGTGGGGCGTCTATCACCCCGGAAGCTCTGGCGAACGCGAAATCGCTCTTATCTCAGTAGCTCGACCTGGAATCCCGGTGAGTAGACCACTCTGCGGATTCCGGAATTCACATCACCGACAGTCTCAGGATCCCAGACGAATTTGAAGTTAGTCTGGAGACCGGTCAGACTGAACGCGTCCAGTTTCTGCTGCCAGTTGCGACCGTACGTGTTGCAAATGCTGACGAAATAGCGCATCGTGTCATATCCGTGGAACGCGAAGTTGTCAGGCTCGGCCTGGAAAAGCGCACGGAAGTCTTTGACGAAAGCAATCACGGCGGGATCGTCGTAATCTATATAATAGGTCGCGCTCTGGTGAAGGCGCGCGCCGCACATTTCGTCCATATCCACCGACTTCGTCTTTGCAGGGCCATAGATGTAGTTGTTGCGGCCCATATAATTCTGCAGGGCCACATTCCTGATCACGTCCTTCACGAATACATCGTGCTCCGAAGCCGCCACAACCCAAGTGACGGTGTCTTTCAGATGCGTGTGGTGCGCGAAGAAATCCTCGTTCATCTTGATGCCTTCGGACAGGGTGTACGAGACCTGAATCAGATTGCTGAGCGAATCCGGCTGGATTCTGTCTATCATATACTGGGCATTCAGGCTCATCTGATAGCCGGCTTCCTTCACGATAATCAGCGAGTCCGCCGGGTCCATATTGGACATCATCCATTCCACGGCGTCGTCAATCTGCACGCTTGCAGGGGTCGCAGCCAGAATCACGCGCTCCTCCGCGGTCAGCGCTTCGGTTTTGGTGTCCATAGGCGAGACTATGAACTTGCCTTCCGGCAGCAGCGGGAGAGTGCGGGTGATGTCCGCCGTGTTCACGGGACCGATAATCACATCGCTCTCTTCGAGTGTCTGCTCAGCCTTCGAGAAGTCTTTGCCGGAGTTCACGTCCAGCACGGTAATGTCCATCTCCACGCCGTCTGCCCCAAGGTCGCGTGCTGCCAGCAGCGCACCGAAGTAGAAGTTCATATAGTAGGCGTTTGCGCCGGAATCCGCCGCGAGGGGCAGAAGCAGCGCAACGCGGACCTTCTCCACGGGCTCGAACACGAACTCCGGACGCTCGGGCAGCGAGTCCAGCGGCGCCGCGAGTGAATCCAGCGGCATACCGAGACTGTCGATCGGCGCCAAAATCGAGTCAAACGGCGCGGAAAGGCTGTCCGGAACTGCTATCGGCGCCAAAATCGAGTCAATCGGCGCGGAAAGGCTGTCCGGGACTGCTATCGGCGCCAAAATCGAGTCAAACGGCGCGGAAAGGCTGTCCGGAACCGCAATCGGCGCCGGAACGCCATCA
>JAFYIK010000166.1 GCA_017538685.1 Bacteroidales bacterium
ACACTCAAGACATCGTACTATCAGCCGAAGACGTCTGTCACCGACTCCGATTACACCCTGCCGACAGGCAGCGCCGTGATGACATATGCCCAGGCAAAAATCGGAAGCAAAGGGCACAGCGGCCTGCCGGTATATTTCGATAGCAGCGTCGCCAAGCCCATCAATTACCTCGCCATTCACCCGGAATACGACTCCGCGATCACACTGCCGTTCGTCAACAACGACCTCGCCTTCCTGACCAAGCGAGGAGGGACCTGCACGATGGCGGGCGCAACAACTACCAGCTCCTACGAATCGCTCTTCGACGGTAAGCCTTCATACTTCCTTTATACGGTATCCAGTCTCTCGGATTCAGTATCGTTCACCATCGACCTGTCGAACATAACCGGATACGACCACAGATATTCCGAAGTGTTCTACATCGACTTCGGCGCTGCGCAATGGAGAGCGAAAGACATTACGGTCTACTTCTATTATCAGGACTCCCTGATAAGTGGCAGCACAAGGCAGGTGACAAATCTGGATACCGGATTCTGGAGACCAAGCAAAATAGGAGTCCCGGACGGTTCTCGCATTGACAAGATCATAATCGTCCTGTCGAACTTTGTGATGACGACACCCCGCATCGCAGAGATAGGGCTTGTAAAATATAACTCCGACGGAGTGGGAGCGGCATATATGTCCAGGGGCTCCAATGACCTTGTCTACCGGGATATCAGCCCCTATACGACTGAAACCTATAACCTCGGCGACAGCTCGCACGTCTGGAAAAATCTGTATGTAAAGCGTATGGACCTCAGCAATCTGTACGTAGATGGTATTTACCGTAAAGACAGCGCAAGCACCCTGAATGTTTATACGGCCGGCACCACCACCGCCTTCCAGTTCGGGAACAGCGTCAACTACAGCTACCACCACCTCTATCCGAATGCAGATGCCTCGTACTATCTCGGCAGTGCAAGCTACCAGTGGAGATACCTGTACCTGTATTCCGCCGTTATGCTGCAGAACAAGAGCGCGCTGGCCTATGTCTCTTCTGTCTGGGGAGACAACAACACACACGTCACGCTTCAACTTGGAAATGGATTCACAGGCCAGTACCATCATACGGCCATATATGGAGAGAACATTGACTTTTATCCGAACGGCAGCGACAGGCGCCTGCGGGTAAACAACACTTCCGTAGAACTCAATGCCCCGCTGATCCCCTACAGCACATCCAACGCTACCATCGGCAGCGTTGCAAAACCTTGGACCAACTTCTATATGGGGGGAACCTTCGTTATGTCCATCTCGAACAATTCGAGCAGCAAGTCGTTCCTCCAGTCTAACGGCTACAACAACGGCTCGACCCTCCTGATAGGCTACGGCACGAAATCCACCCACAACATCAACTACTACGCGAAGCAGCACAGCTTCTATATCTACGATTCGAGCCTGCCCTCAAGCAATGAGCGCGGCGTCTTCTTCATAGGCGACGGATTCTGCTCTACAACCCAGAACCTCGTACCCAATACTACGAACGCCATCCAGCTGGGGGACAGCTCTCACAGATGGAGCGCGCTGCACGCAAACGCCTGGTACCCGAACGCGGCCAGCGGAGGATTCCCGGGCAAGTACATCACCCTGGATAGCAACGGAGACTTCAGAGTCATCGGAAATCTTATTGTATCCGGCTCCGTAGTGGCCGGCCAAAGCGGATCCGGAGCAGTAGGATTCCCCGTCACCGTCGGCGAAGACCTGGAAGCGGAAGACAGCACCATAGACATCGGCACGCAGACGGTGCCCTTCAACCACTTCTTTGTGAAGTACATCGGAAATACGTCAAGCAAAGTGACGCAGATGTACCTGACAACACTCGGCGATACAAACAACAGGGCGACGATATGGGCGGGATCCATCGACGCCACATCCATCGACGCCACATCCATCACCTGCACCAATCCGGAATGGATAGTCACCTGGTCCGGACTTATCAACTATATATCCGGATCCGGTGGGAGCAGCGTATCCAGCTCCGCCCTCGGCATCGGAAGCGGCGACCTCGACAAGATCATAGCCGGCCGCATATCTACCATCATCACGGGCCCCGGCACAGCCAGCGGCGCGTCGACATACAAGTACATTTTCCATATCGCAACCGTCCGCGGATATGTCAGTGGCTCGTCGAAATACTATACTATCTACATCGACGGTCCGACCCGCCTTCGCATCGAGCAGGTAGGCTCCACCAACACGTCCTGGCGAATCTATACTTCCTGGTAATACTATGGCACACGAATCAGACTACTCACGTATATGGGCCCAGTCGGATAACGGACTGAAGATCGAAGAGATCCGCAAGGCCCTCGGCGCCACCACAAGGGATGAAGCGGCGCTCTGCACGCACGCGAACATCAAGAAGTGGCAGAAGTACAAGCCCGTCCGCTCCAGCCAGAGAGGCGGGCCCACCCAGGAAGAAGCCCTGGCCATTATGAAAGCCGCGAACTACGGCTTCGGCGGCAGCGATATGTTCCTGAGCGTGGATCCTACGTCCATCTTCAATATGGCCGTAGCGAACGGCTGCGACTGGCCATACCTGAAGCCTCGAGGAGAAGGCGGCGGAACAAACGGCGCCGACGAATGGTACCGGCAGCTGGACTTCAACGGCTACAAGAAAGACGCTATCCTTCCGCCGCTGTCCATCGACGCGGGCTTCCTGGAAGCTGACGGCCAGAACCCCGACCGCGTGTACCTCACATTCCAGGTGAACTCAGGCGCCGAGCTGAAGCTGCTCGACTTCTCCTTTGCGGATCTGAACCGCTGGGACTCCATAAACGACGAAAACTACAAGTATGCCGTGATGATACGTAAGCGCAGCTCCACCGGCACGCCTACAATCTATTACGGCATCAACGTCTTCAAATATGAGAACGGCGTAATATCGTATAATCACGGCGGCTCAGGAGCAGGGCTCGGCCCGAATGACATCATCTACTTCCAGGCCCCCTCAGACGCGACGCCGCAGGATCCTTACCAGATCATACCCTGTATCATCAAGAAAGACCTCGAGCACTCGCAGCTCGGCACCGGCCCGTACATCTACCTGCCGGCGCAGATCTTCTACTTCAACGGCAGCTCGAGCACCGGCCCCCGGGCGGACCAGTTCCAGATTACGGCGATGCGCAAGACCCACTCGCCGACCGCCTCCGAAGCCGCAGCCGGTACTGGATACTTCGACGTGGAGTTCGATGTCAGTTTCCGCGCTCTGAGGGCAGCGCGCTATCAAGAATTTGGAGAGACGCAATATTACTTCGGATTCTACGGGCGCTTGCGTTCGGCCGGCGGCAACTGGGGACCGTATTCAGCAATGCTTGGAGGTAGAATCTTTGTCCCGGCCGGCTACTATATGCAGACTTA
>JAFYIK010000167.1 GCA_017538685.1 Bacteroidales bacterium
GCAAAGTATCCGGGCGTCTTCAAGAAAGGCAGCCGCAAAGTCCGCGCGCTGTCCAGCGTGGCCCAAAGGTGCATAATCAGCATGACCTCTTTCACGGGCGAACTGCTCAGGCACGAACCGAGGCTGGACATCACCTGGGACACCGGAGCCGGCTTCCAGGGCATCTGCAGCACTGAAGACACCCGCGACATAAAGAAAGCTGTCGCCCCTGTCATCAAGGCGCAGGCGGACGCACACGTCCCGGACACGGCCGGATTCTTCCGCAAACTTTTCAAAGACCCTGCAAGGGCCCGCGAAATAGCCGGCGACCCCATCCAGCTGATGCGCTACACCTTCGACGTGGGCTCCATCGCCGGCTCATACTATATGGACTCCCTCCTTTTCGAAATGTTCAGCGAGGATGATCTGTACTGGTACGCGCAGAACGTGGCGATGAACCTCTATCTCAGGCAGTGCAACTCCGTGGAGTGGGGCGACGAAAGGATGAAGCCCGTGCAGGAGCTGGTGGACGACATAGTCTCGAAGGCCGACGAGGCCATCGCGACCGGCAACGTCGCGGCCGACCTGCGCTTCGGGCACGAGTACCAGCTGCTCGCCATCTCCGCCCGCCTGGGCGTGCAGGGAGTGGCCGAGCGCCGAAGCGCAGAGACCAGCCGCGACTGGGCAGGCTTCCTCTACTGCCCCTTCGCCTGCAACCTGCAGATGATCTTCTACAAAAACGCACAGAACGACGTGCTGGTCAAATTCTACCTCAACGAGCGTGAAGCAAAGCTTATCACCCTCGAAGGAGGACCGTACTACAAATGGGAGGACGTGAAGAAGGCAATCCAGACGGCACCCGGACTTGAATACGCGCTATGAGGGCAATATTCCTGACTGACTACACGGAGCAGTTCGCATACCGCCTGCTGAAAGGTATCCATAATTACGCGAAAGAAAGCACCGAGCCGTGGGTGGTAGCGAAAATGCCTACTTCCTACAAAGAACAGATCGGTCTCGAAGGCGTTGTCAAGTGGGCGAAGAAATGGGATATGAAAGCCATTATCGGGCAGTTCGAGCCCGACGACGACATCAGCTTGTTTCGCAAGAACGGCATTGTGGCAATCGCCCAGGACCACGTCCGGCTGTTCAAGGAAATCCCCAACATCACGGCGGATTATAAGGGCACGGGAGCAATGGCTGCCGAGCTCTTCATTTCCAGAGGATACCAGAATTTCGCTTTTCTGGGGCATAAAGGACTCTGCTGGTCGGAAGCGCGACGCGACGGTTTTACTCGCAAGCTCAAGGAATCCGGCCTGACCAACATCTTCGTCAAAGAGCTTGAGCCGCAGGAGGATTTCTGGCAAACGAACTACCTCGTCCTGCTGAAATGGATCAGCGATCTTCCGAAACCGATAGCAGTTATGACCTGCGACGATAACGAAGGCTCCATCTTCCTTGAACTATGCAAGGTGAACGGCACCAAAGTCCCGTCTGAAGTGGCCATTATCGGAGTGGACAACGACGAGATTCTGTGCACGATGTCCAGCCCCTCGCTGTCCAGCATCGACGTGGACATCGAGCAGGGAGGCTACCAGACCGCGGCGCTTATCGATGCGATGGTGCGCGAGGGCCGCTTCGAAGGTGAGGACATAGTCCTGCGGCCCACAAGCATCGTCCCCCGAACATCTTCGAACGTGTTCGCGACCAAGGACCAATATGTGCATATGGCGCTCGAATACATCGAAGCCAACGCCAACCGCAAAATCAACGTGAAAAACGTGCTGGACGCCGTGCCCGTGTCGCGCCGCCTGCTCGAGCAGCGCTTCCTCAGGGAAACCGGAATGACCATCTTCACCTGCATCACGATGGTCCGCATCAACCGCTTCGCACGTATGCTCACGGAGACGAAAGACACCATCTCCGAGATAGCCGCAAGACTGGACGAGCCGGACACCAAAAGTATCTCCCGCCGCTTCCAGTCCATCAAAGGCTGTACTCCTTCGGAGTTCAGGAAACGTCATTTGCGCAAAATGGGAGCATAATTTCGCAAAAATCACACTTCTAACAGCCGCATAGTTGATAACTTTGAGGAAATAACCAATAAACCACTATTATGCTACTCGGCATCGACATCGGAGGCACTACCATCAACCTGGGCCTCGCGGAGGGAAATGAAATCGTGAAAAAGCTCACGGTCCCCTCATTCCGCCAGGGCGCGGACCTCGAAGAAACATTAGTCCATCTGGAAGACGCAATCCGTCAAATCATCACCCCGGAAGTGAGTAAAATCGGAGTGGGAGTACCCACCCTCGTAGACGCCGAAAAGGGCATAGTCTACGATGCGACCAACATCCCTTCGTGGACCATAGTCCCCCTGAAGGCTCGTCTGGAAAAGACCTTCGGCATCCCGGTCGAGGTCAACAACGACGCCAATTGCTTCGTGATGGGTGCGGCTGCAAAACTCGGCAAACCCGCAAAGGTGGTTGTCGGAGTCACCCTCGGCACGGGCACCGGAATAGGCGTAATCATAGACGGAAGGATTTACAACGGAGTGAATTGCGGAGCCGGAGAGCTTTGCTCCATACCCTACGAAGGCGGTATCCTCGAAAACTTCTGCTCGAAGCAATTCTTCTGTTCAAAGGGACTGGATCCGAAAGAAGTCGGCGACAAGGCTTTCGCAGGAGATCCCGAAGCGTTGAAACTGATGGACGAGTTCGGAACGCACCTCGGCCGTCTGTTATTCCTGGTCCTCCTCGCCTATGACCCGAGCGACATAGTGTTCGGCGGAGGAGTGGCACACTCCTTCCCTCTCTTCAAGGAAGCGACTCTCCGCGCGCTGAAAGAGTTGTATCCTTACCCCAGATTCCTGGACAAACTGAATATTACCGCAATGCCTGAAGGCGACATCCCCGTCCTCGGCGCATCACTCCTGTAGCACGATATGAAAAGATTCGCATCATTCCTTATCGCCGCGCTGGCCCTGACCGCCTGCTGCGGCAACATCGTAGGCACAGACCTCACCCATTGGAAACTTCAGCGCGAAGGCGACCCCCACGTCTATGACGCAGTCGTTCCTTGCACCGTCGCGGGTGCGCTGAACGAAGCCGGCGTCTTCGGCGAGAACGTCCTTGAGCAGGACCGTTATTTCGACATCGACACCAACCTGTTTAAAGCTCCGTGGGTCTTCACCACCACCTTCAAAGCCGAAAAGGGCCTGCACCACGTCCTCAGATTCGAAGGCCTCAGCTATTCTGCCGACATCTGGGTTAACGGCAAGCAGATTGCGGCCGCGGACACCACCTATGGCCCGTTCCTCATCCGCGAGTACGACATCACCCAAATCGCAATGCCGGTGAACCTCCTCAAGGTCCGCGTGTTCAAGGCCCCCAAACAAAGCCTGAACAACGGCTATGTGGACTGGAACCCGCGTCCAGTGGATGAAAGTATGGGTATCTGGCGCAAGGTGGAGCTTATCAGCACTCCGGACGTCAGGATTGCGGACATCTTCGTAAAACCCGAAGTGAATGTCGAAAACCTCAAGGAAGCCTCCTTCACGGTCGAGGCTACCCTCGTCAACCATAGCCAGTATCAGACCGAAGGCTCGCTGCGCGGCGTGTACGACAGCGGCCAGTTCGAACTTCCCGTCTCATTGGCCCCGGGCGAGACTAAAACCATTACCGTTCAGGAACCCGTCGCGAAGCCCCGCATCTGGTGGAGCTGCGATATGGGTAAACCTGAGCTTTACACCCTGAACCTTTCCTTCGCAAAAGGCGACAAAGTGTCCGACTCCCGCAAGGTCCGCTTCGGACTGCGCGACATCAAGGGCGAGATCGACGAATTCGGACATCGTCTCTTCAAACTCAACGGCAAGCCGGTACTCATCAAATCGGCGGGCTGGACAGACGATATCTTTATGCAGGATCCCCGCGAGCGCACTCTCAAGCAGCTCGAACTCGTGAGGAATATGAACCTCAACTCCGTGCGCTTCGAGAACATCTGGAGCAAAGACGGCGCAGTGTACGACCTGTGCGACAGCCTCGGCCTGCTCGCCATCGTGGGCTGGAGCTGCCAGTGGGAGTGGGAAAGCTACTGCGGCTATCCGGAGGTCCGCGGCTACGGCTGCATCAATGACCCGGAGACCGAAGATCTCGCGATCCGTTATCTGCACGACCAGATCATCTGGATGCGCAACCATCCTTCCGTGATCAGCTGGGCTATGGGCTCCGACCGCGTGCCCAACGAGCGCCTGGAAGAGGGCTATATAAAATGGTACAACCAGCTGGAATACCGCCCTTACGTGGTCTCCTCCAAGGGTATGTCCAGCAAGTTCGGCGGCCCTTCCGGAATGAAGATGGAGGGTCCCTATGAGTATGTGGCTCCCGACTACTGGTTCATCGACACCGAACACGGCGGCAACTACGGCTTCAACACCGAGACCGGCATAGGTATGAACATCCCTCAGAGCGAATCGCTCAGGAAGATAGTCGGAGAGGAGAATCTCTGGCCGCTTAACCGCAACTGGGACCTGCATTGCACCGCCAGCAGCACCGATATGAACTCGGCAGCCGAAGAGGAGAAGCAGATGACCAACTTCTACGGCGCGCCCACCGGCTTCGAGGACTTCGTCCGCAAGGCGCACGCGCTGGACTACGACGGCACCCGCTCGATGTACGAGGCGTTCCGTGTGGCCGTGCCCCGCACCACCGGCATAGTGCAGTGGATGCTGAATTCCGCCTGGCCGTCGCTCTACTGGCAGCAGTTCGACTGGTATCTCGTGCCCACGGCCGGATACTACGGAACCCAGAAGGCCTGCGAGCCCGTGCAGCTCATCTACAACTACGGCGACCACTCAGTGTGGGCGGTGGACGAAGTCGTCCCCGAGGCCGAATACACCGCAGTGATGAAGATCTATGGTCCCGACAGCCAGCTCCTCTGCAACAAGGACACGACCATCACGATTGTTCCCCGCGAGCCGCAGAAACTGTTCGAAGGAATCGACGGACCTTGTTTCGTCGCCCTTGAGCTTATCAACGAAAAGGAAAGGACGGTAGCGGACAACTTCTATTGCGTCGGCCAGGGCAACAATGTCTACGACTGGGGCAAGAGCAACTGGTACCAGACTCCCATCACTGAATATGTGGACCTTTCGTTCGTCTCCGCCCTTCCTCAAACCGAAGTGGAGATGAAGACCAAGGCGAAGGGCCTGAGATACAAAGTCACTCTGACCAACAATTCAGACGTGATCGCCTATCAGAACATCCTCAAGGCCAAGGACCAGGACGGAGAGCTCATCCCCGCAGTCCTGTGGTCGGACAACTTCTTCTCGCTGCTGCCCGGCCAGAGCAAGACCGTGAGCTGCACCCTGCCCGACGGCGATCGTCCCGCCTCCATCACGATGGAGGGCTGGAACGCCGTCGTGCGCCAGGCAGCTCCCGACTCCCTGGACCGCAACCAGTCCAAGTACGCCGTCTACGATTTCAGTAGGGACGACAGATACTCGAAAGACGAAGCATATGAGACCGTGCAGGTCAGCCAGCCCAAGGGCAAGAAGGTCAAGAACGTCATCTTTATGATAGGCGACGGAATGGGCTTCGAGCAGGTCAGCTGCGGCTGGGTCGTGAACGGCGGAAAGCTGAATATGGACCAGATGCCCGTGCTCGGCGCTTCGCGTACATATGCGGTAGACAAACTCATCACCGACTCCTGCGCCGGCGGAGCGGCCCTGGCGGGCGGCACCAAGACCAGGTACGGCTTCATCGGCCTGGACCCGGACGGAAATGTGATGGAGACATCGCTGAAGGTGGCGCAGCGTGCAGGCAAGAAGACCGGAATCACGGTCACCTGCCGTCTGAACGACGCCACCCCGGCCGACTTCTGCAACCACTCCCCTGCCCGCAGGCTTGAAGAGGACCTCACCGCACAGTACATCACCTCGGACGTGGACTTCATCAGCGGAGGCGGGCTCCATTTCTGGAACCAGCGTTCAGACGGACGCAACCTGGTGGAGGAGATGCAGGCGAAAGGCTACACCTTCGTGGACAAGCTTGAAGATATCGCCGGTGCCGAAGGTGACAAATTCCTCGGAATCTACGACGAATACGACCTTGAAGAGGTCGCCAAGCGCGGCCCCGTGCTTCTCGAAAGCACCAAGAAAGCCATCGAAATGCTGGACAACAAAAAAGGTTTCTTCCTGATGATCGAAGGCTCGCAGATCGACGACTGGGCACACCGCAACAAAGTCGGAAATATGTGCGAAGAGCTCTTCGACTTCGACCGCACTCTCGGTTATGTGCTTCAGTGGGCCGAGAAGGACGGACAGACCCTGGTGGTGGTCACAGCCGACCACGCAACCGGCGGCCTCACCCTCCTCGGAGGAGACCTTCAGAAACACGAAATCAAGGTCAACTACAGCACCAAAGGCCATAACGGAATCCTGGTACCCGTGTTCGCTTACGGCCCTCACGCCGAAGATTTCACGGGTGTCCACGAGAATGCCGAAATAGCCCGGATAGTGAAAGGCCTGATCAAATGAAAGCGCTGATCTTCATACTCGCAGCCGTCATCGGCGTTATCCCCCGTCCTGTCGAGATGCAGGTGGAGGAAGGCAGCGCGTTTGCCTGCGGGTTCACCACCTTATACCGTATCGTGGAGGACTCCGACATTCCGGCAGAAGGTTACACTATCGACGCAACCGGCCACGTAATCGTGGTTGAGGCGTCGACCGAAGCCGGTCTTTTCTATGCGAAGCAGACTATAAACCAGCTCAGGCAGGGCTGCCGCATCCCCAGGGTGAAGATAGTGGACTATCCACGCTTCGCCTGGCGCGGCTGGCATATAGATCCGTGCCGCCATTTTATGAGCGTGGAGGACATCAAGAAGCAGATCGACATCCTCGCGCAGTACAAGATAAACGTCCTGCACTGGCATTTGACTGATGACCAGGGATGGAGGATAGAAATCAAGAAATATCCCAAGCTCACCGAGGTAGGAGCGTGGCGCACCGAGTTCGACGGTACCGTCCACGGCGGTTTCTACACCCAGGACGAAATCCGCGACGTGGTCTCCTACGCCGCCGAGCGCTTCATCACCGTGGTGCCGGAAATCGAAATGCCGGGGCACAGCCACGCAGCGATCAGGGCCTATCCCGAGCTGAGCTGCACAAAGGAGCCCCTCGCCGACTTCTACACCTGGGGATCGCCCGAAATCGCGCTCTGCGCAGGTCAGGACTACACCTACGAATTCCTCGAAGACGTCATTAAAGAGGTGGTCGAGCTCTTCCCGAGCGAGTATATCCATATCGGCGGAGACGAGTGCCAGAAGACTATGTGGAAGAAATGTCCGGTCTGCCAGGCACGAATCAAGTCCGAAGGTCTTGTCTCCGACGACGAGTTCACCGCCGAGGAAAAACTTCAGAGCTATGCCGTCCGCAGGATGGAAGGCATACTCGCCAAATACGGCAGGAAGCTCATCGGCTGGGATGAAATCCTCGAAGGAGGTCTCAGCGACGGCGCGGCCGTGATGTCGTGGCGCGGAGAGTCCGGCGGAATCAAGGCCGCCGCCACCAACCACAACGTGGTGATGACCCCCAGCAAGGCCGGAATGTATTTCGACCACTATCAGGGTGATGCGAAGATAGAGCCCGTGACGATAGGCAATCTCAACACCCTCGAGAAGGTCTACAACTACGACCCAGTGCCCCAATCGCTGGCCTCCAAGGGCAAAGGCTCCTATGTGATAGGCGTGCAGTGCAACAACTGGTCGGAGTATATGTACGACGAAGCCAAACGCGAATATATGCTCTTCCCGCGCGCCTTTGCACTTGCCGAGATTGCCTGGACACCGCTTGAGCGCAAGGATTTCGGCGACTTCCTGGAGAGGATGGACGCCGCCTGCCAGAGGCTCGACGAAGCCGGAGTGGTGTATCACATTCCCCTTCCCGAGCAGCCCGGCGGATCTTGCGACAAACTGGAATTCACGTCCAAGGCGAAAGTGGAATTCACCACCACCCGCCCGATGAAGATGGTCTACACCCTGGACGGCAGCGAACCCACGGCGGAGTCCGCCGTGTATTCGGAGCCGCTGGTCTTCACCGAAAGCACTACGCTCAAGATAGCCTGCGTGACCAACTACGGCAAACTCGGCCCCGTGCGCACGATCAGCGTCAGCAAACACGAGCCGCGCAAGGCGACAAGTCCCGAGTGGCAAGGCCTTAAAGGCCGGCGCGTAGACGGCAGGTTCTCATCTCCCGCAGACATCCCCTGCGATGCAGCCTGGAAGACCGTGGCAATAAATGAAATAAAAGATTTGGGCGCCCTGGAGAGGTTCGACAAGAATATGCCGGACACTTTGAAATTCTACGCCGCCGAGGCGGAAGGATGGTTCAACGTCCCCGAAACCGGTGTCTATCGTTTCAGCTCCGACACCGACCGCGTGTGGATCGACGGCGAGCTCGCCGTGGACAATGCCGGCGAAGTCAAGCGCTACTCCAGGCACGACTGCGAGTTGGCTCTTGAGAAGGGCCGGCATAAGGTCAAAGTCCTCTTTATATATAATGTAGTGGGAGGATGGAACTCGCTGCGCTACAAACCGGAGGTCCTTATGCGCACCGGAAAAGACGGAAAATTCAAATCTATCACAATATACTAATCTAGTTAACCAAAGGAAAAATGAAAACATTTTCAAAATTTCTCCTGTCTGTGCTGTTTCTGGGCGCGCTGAGCGTCCCGGCAGCATTTGGCGCAGCCGCTGACGAAGTCTCCGGCACCGTCAAGGACGCCAAGGGAAATCCCGTGATTGGTGCTATGGTCACAGACGAGGCTCAGAAAGCCTACACTATGACCGACCTGGACGGTGCTTTCTCCTTCGCTCCGACGACCGCGCGCATTACGGTTTCCTGCCTTGGTTATGTGACCAAGACACTCACCGTAAAACCCGGCCAGAAGATCAACATCGTTCTCGACGATGACAGCACCCTCCTCGAAGATGCGGTCGTGGTCGGCTACGCCGTGCAGTCGAAGGCCAACCTGACCGGTGCGGTCTCCACCGTCGACGTGGGCACCCAGATGGCCGGCCGTTCCATCCCTGACGTGGGCCGTGGCCTCCAGGGTGCCGCAGCAGGTCTGTCGGTCACCCTCCCTGACGCCGAAGTCGGTTCGGATGCCCGCATCCGTATCCGTGGCGCCATCGCGTCCATCGAAGGCGGCGCAAGCCCTCTGATCCTCGTGGACAACGTGGAAGTCCCCTCGCTGCAGGTGGTCAATACCGACGACGTGGAGAGCATCTCCGTCCTCAAGGATGCGGCTTCGACCTCCATCTACGGTGCCAAGGCAGCGTTCGGTGTCATCCTCATCACCACCAAGAAAGGTGCGAAGACTGACAAAGTCACCGTTACCTACAACGGTATGTGGTCCTTCGAGAACCTCGCCAAGGACTACGATATGGCAGGTGTAAACGGTCTGCAGTATATGCTCGACGCAGCCTACCGCGCTAAGGCGAACTACAGCATCTCCAACACCGACAACGCGCAGCGCACCCCTGGTCAGTATCCCACCGACGGTGTGAGGGTAGGTTCCTACTTCAGCACCGACAAAGACGC
The DNA here is from genome assembly GCA_017538685.1 of Bacteroidales bacterium. The sequence goes on from JAFYIK010000167.1 coordinate 9,578, forward strand.
GTTCGCACGCACCCGGGAATGGTGGAGCAAGTACGGCAAGGGCGGCTCGGTCCGCGAACTCGGCCCGAACGATCCTATCGTCTACGGACGTGACTGGTACTACAGCGGCGGCACCAACTACGGTGTGCGCGTGTACAACATCTACGACTATCTCGTGCGCGAGAACGCTCCCAGTGACCAGCATTCGGTCAGCGTGAGCGGCAAGAGCGGCAACACCACCTTCAACATCGGTCTCGGATATGTCTATCAGAGCGGTATGATGAAGTGCACCACGGACGACTACACCAAGTACAACGCTTCGGTGAAAGTGGAGACCGAGGTCAACGAGTTTGTCACTGTCCGTGCCGGCCTTATGTATTCCAACCGAAACAAGAGGTACCCTCTCATCGCCGAAAGCACTTCTTACAGCCCCTGGCTGTATCTCTACCGCTGGTCTCCCGTCTTCCCCTACGGTTATGACGAAAGAGGCAACATCTTCCGCGGCGTGTTCTCGGAGGCCACTCAGGCCAACACCGCATCGATGAGGTACAACTACAACAATGTGAACCTCGGCTTCACCCTGCATCCGGTGAAGAACCTCAACATCGTGGCCGACTACACATTCTCCAACCAGGAGTACATCCAGACTCTCCCGGGAACCACATTCTCGGCTGCCAACTGGAAGAGCACCACTCCTCAGCCCTATCTGGACGACAACGGCAACCAGATCTATGTAGACAACGACGGTAATCCGGTTGCCAGCACCGCAGAAGGCGCCCAGATGGCATACTACTTCCCCTATCAGGAAGACTATGTCCAGAACAACGACATCCACTTCCTGTCCCGTTCGCACGAAAACTCATACCGCCACACCTTCAACGGCTTCACCGACTACACGCTGATGATCGCTGACGCGCATACCATCAAGGCTATGCTCGGTATGAACCTCTCCACCTACGACCGCACTGGCCAGACCACCCGTGTGGCCGACCTTTCGAACTACGAGAATCCTCAGTTCGCATTCGGTACCGGTGTCTGGACAGGATCCGGAAAGGCATCCTGGGAGTCGCAGGTCGGCTTCTTCGGACGTCTGAACTACAACTTCAAGGATAGATACCTGCTCGAGGCCAACCTCCGCCGCGACGGTTCTTCTAAATTCCCTACCAAACTGCGCTGGGCCTGGTTCCCTTCATTCTCAGCAGGATGGCGTATCATCGAAGAGCCCTGGATGGAGCCCCTCAAGCAGTACATCAGCACCCTCAAGGCCCGCGTGTCCTGGGGTTCCGTGGGCGACCAGACCGTTTCTTCGTCGCTTTACATCCCTCAGATCTCGACCGGCCAGAACTCCTGGATCAGCAACAATTCCCTTACCAGCTATGCCGGCACTCCTTCGACAGTGTCCGACTCCATCACCTGGCAGACCATCAAGACTGCTGACGCAGGTATCGACGCCCGCTTCCTGGACAGCCACGTCGGACTCACCTTCGACTACTTCATCCGCGACACCGAGAATATGATCGTCCCGACGGACGGAGTGAACACGGTCACCTACGGCGCTTCAGCGCCTAAGGCCAACCTCGGCGCCCTCCGCACCAACGGCTGGGAACTCCAGATCGACGCCAACTGGCGCTTCGACAACGGCCTCGGAATCAACGGTATGTTCCAACTCGCAGACGCAACCAGCAAAATCACCGCTTACGGCGACACCAAGAGCCTGAGCAGCTGGTATGTCGGCAAGACCTACGGCGAAATCTGGGGCTTCCAGGCCGAAAGGCTTTATCAGTTCGACGATTTCGATCTTGATGCCGACGGCAACCTCCAGCTCATCGAACTCACCGCAGCGGACACCGACGATCCTGCCTGCATCGGCAAGACCTCGTTCAAACTCAAACCCGGCCCGAACGGAGAGAAGCCTGTCTATCAGTCCTACTTCGAAGGCAGCTCATTCCACTTCGGCCCCGGCGACATCAAGTACAAGGATATGGACGGTGACGGAATCCTTTCCCGCGGCACCCGCACTACCGACGATCACGGCGACCTCGTGGTGATCGGTAACGAGACTCCTCGTTATGAGTACAGCTTCCGCATCGGCGCAGACTGGAAGGGAGTGGACGTCTCCGTCTTCTTCCAGGGCGTTGGCAAGCGTGAGATCTGGGGACAGGGTCCTCTTGCAGTCGCTGGTTTCTACACCTCCGACGGTGCTATGTCCGCAGCTTTCGCCAACGACTACTGGAGACCGGACAACACCGACGCCTACTGGCCTGCGGCCTACAACCTTGACCGCGACACGAGCGTGGACAAGTACAACTATCTGAAGAACGACCGTATGCTCCTCAATATGGCATACCTGAGGCTCAAGAACCTCACCATCGGTTACACTCTTCCCGGCAAGCTCTCCAAGAAGGCTGGCATCTCCAGGCTTCGCGTCTACTTCACCGCTGAGAACTTCCTCACCTGGGACAATCTCCGCGGACTCCCTATCGATCCTGAGTGCATTTCCGGCTACTCTATGTGGGGCAGCAACTACGCACAGGGTTGGACCGGCGCCAGCACGCCCGTGTTCAAGACTATTACTTTCGGCACACAGGTTAGCTTCTAAAAACGACAATGAGTATGAAAAAGATATTTTACGTTTTATTTGCAGCACTTGCGCTCAGCGCCTGCAGCAAAATCGATACTCTGCTCGATCGTCCCGCCCTCACCACCACTGTTGACAACAACTTCTGGCGCACCGAAGGCGATATCAGACTCTATGTAAACGGCTTCTACCCGCTCTATTTCGAGGGATACGGAAAAGACTGGGACCAGGAGTTCGCTCCCGTACGCGGCGGCACCAGCTTCTGCGACGACTTCATCTCCGAGGGAACCCAGAGCCGCTTCGAGAACAAGGTCCCGGACAGCCGCGGATCCAGCGGCGAGTCCCGTTCCTGCTATTCGCAGTACTACGGACCCAGCTGGGGCTTCGGACGCATCCACAAAGTCAACATCCTTATCGACCGTCTGAACGAACATAAGGACAACTTCTCTGAAGAGGCTTTCAAGCACTGGCTGTCTGTCGCATATTTCTTCAAGATCTATGAGTATTCAGACCTGGTCGGAGTGTTCGGCAATGTGCCTTACTTCGAGAACACGGTCAAGGACCTCGACTTCGACACCCAGTACAAAGACCGCGACAACCGTCAGTTCGTGATGGACAAGGTCTATGATATGTGCGAATATGTCCTCGAGAATATGCGCGAAGACGACGGCGCCAACAACGTCAACAAGTTCGTCGCAGCCGCCTTCATCTCCCGCTTTATGCTCTACGAAGGCACCTGGCAGAAGTACCACGACGGCGAGACCTTCTCACACAAAGTGTATGTGGCAGCCGACGGCACCGAATCCAACAAGATCGACAGCGGCACCGAGAAACTCGTCACCGAGACCGTTTGCGATGCCGAGCACGCCGAGAAGTACCTCAAGATGGCAGTCAAGGCCGCAGATGTCGTAATGAACAGCGGCAAGTACAGCTTCACCAGCTCCTTCAAGGATCTGTTCGCATCCGAAGATCTGTCCGGCAACGGCGAAGTCCTGCTTTATCGTCAGTACGACGAAGCCCTCCAGGTCCGCCATCCTATCGGATCCTACAACGGCGGCTCCGATTCCGGAAGCAACGTCAACCTCGAGTACATCAAGTCTTACAACTGCCAGGACGGCAAGCCTTATTCTATCTCGACCGTTCCGGGAGCCAACGACTTCTCTATCGCGAACCTCGTGAAGACCCGCGACCCGCGCTTCTTCGACACCTTCTGGGGACAGGCCAACATCAAGTCCAACTCGATGATCTACTGCTACAAGTTCGCTTCATACGAGGCTTTGGATTACTTCTTCACCACCGGAGACAAACTCCCCAACTGGCAGGGTATCTACAACACCAACGACGCCCCCATCATCAGGCTTGGAGAAGTGGTGCTGAACTGGATTGAAGCCAAGGCCGAACTCGCCGAGTCCTACGGCGGCGACGCCATCACCCAGGCAGACCTCGACAAGTCCGTCAATGCACTCCGCGACCGTCCTTTGAGCTCCGCCGCCGCCAAGGCAGGTGTGCAGAAGACCGCCCACCTGCAGATCGACGCACTGCCTTCGGATCCTGTCAGGGACACCGATGTGCCGAAGCTCATCTGGGAAATCCGCCGCGAGCGCCGTATGGAGTTCCTCCACGAAGGCAGCCGTATCAAGGACCTCTACAGGTGGTACAAGCTCGACTATATGGACTACGACACCAACCCGGACAAGTATCTCGGTCCCTGGATCGACTGTGTGGCCGAACTCGGCGACGACGCCTCGATCCCTGCAGTCAACAGGAACTTCCTCAACACCAGAGTCAACGTCCTCACCGTCCAGCACGCCGACGGCACCGTCGCCAAGTACAACGGCACTAACGGCGCCGATATGGTCGGCTTCTACTGCGTGCGTAACGCAGCCAACCGCGAGACCTTCTTCGATCGCTCCTATATGGCTCCTATCGGCCAGCAGCAGATCAACGATTACAAGATGCGCGGCTATGTGCTGACCCAGACGGAGAACTGGTAGTCTTCCAATATGAAAAGACTGTCATTAATACTGTCCTGCATTATTCTCACCAGTCTGCTGGCGGCGTGCGGCGAACCCGAAATCACCGCCCCCCAGCAGACCGGCAAGACCGCGGTCATAGAACCGGGAACTGACCCTGGAACAGATCCGGGGACAGATCCCGGAACCGACCCGGGTACGGACCCCGGAACCGACCCCGGAACCGACCCCGGAACGGGCAGCACCACGGGCAAACTCTGCAAAGCGGAGTATCTCGGCCAGTCGCCCAGGATAATCGCTTATATGACGGAGTACACTTCGGTCTCTTCGATCGACGCCACCTGCCTTACGCATATCAACTATGCCCACGGCCGTTTCGTCAATCCCAAGACCGGCGACGGCGGAATCAAGATCGCCGAAGGCAGCAACGGCCTTATGAAAAAGGTCATTGCGCTCAAGGAGAAAAAGCCGACGCTCAAAGTCCTCCTTATGATAGGCGGATGGGGCGAACACGCGGACGGCTTCTCAATGATGGCACGCGACGCGAAAAAGCGCTCCGAGTTCTGCCACGCCTGCAAGCAGCACATCGACACTTATGGTTTCGACGGTATCGACATCGACTGGGAGTATCCGGGCGGCGGCCCTTCCTCGAACGGCAAGAGCGATGCGGATCCCGCGAACTTCGTTCTGGTCCTGAAAGAACTTCGTGACTCCATCGGTGACACGAAAATCATATCTTATGCATCTTCTTCAAGTGCGAAGTATATGAAATGGAAAGAAGCGATGGAGTATCTGGACTATGTCAATGTGATGACCTATGATATGGGCAAGCCCCCGAAGGGCCACAACTCCCCTCTCTGCAAGAGCTCGACCTTCAACCAGGACGGCTGCAAGGAGAGCATCGACCTTCACGTGAAAGCTGGAGTGCCGAAGAGCAGGATGAATATGGGAGTCCCCTTCTACGGCCACGGCACCACTCCGTATGCTTCCGACGTGAAGTTCAACGAGATGAGCGCCATCCTGAAAGCCACCTCGGGCGACTATGCCGGCAAGAACACCCGCAAGTGGGACAGCACGGCAAAAGTGCCTTATCTGGTGGACGGCTCGAACAACATCCTTCTCAGCTATGACGACGAAGAGTCCGTCACTGCCAAGGGACAGTTCGTCAAGGACAACAGTATAGGAGGCGCAATGTTCTGGGAATACCGTCACGACGACAGTAACGGCACACTGCGCAAAGCCCTTTGCCGGGCCATCTATGGAAAAGAATCAACACTATAACTTTTTTATCAACTATTTAATCATTTAAACAATGAAACGTTTGTTTTATCTTGCTTTCGCGGCTCTTGCAGTTTTTGCCTGCAATCCCGAGCAGCCTGAAACCCCTGGCGGAAAGGATAAACCCAATCCGGACCCCACTCCCGATGTGACCGGCGGATATGATTCCATCTCCGTTACCCTGAAGGACGCCAACCTCAAGGCCGAATGGGCAGAAGGAGATATCCTCCAGGTCTATGCCGTGACCGCAGAAGGCGCCGACATTGAGGCCAAGTATGCCCTCGCAGAAGGCGCCGGCACCGCTACCGGCAAATTCGCACCCGCAGCCGGAGAGACCGCTCTCCCGAAGGGTGGAAAGGACTACTTCGCCGCTTATCCTTACGACGAAGACAGGACCTTCGCACAGCACAACACCTTCACCGTGGTCGTTCCTGCCGAGCAGACCGGAGCCAATCCGATCTTTGCCCACGCAGCCGACGCCGCAACGATGGAGATTTCCAGCTTTATGGGAGCTGTCAAGTTCACCCTCAACGGAAAAGCCGAGCTCAAAGGCTTCGCTCTCGAGGATGCGAACTCCAACAGCATCCTTTCAGGTAATGTGACCTTCAACGCCAAGACAGGCAAGGCCACATTCAAGAACAGCTCGGCAACCAAGCACGAGATCAGCTATATGCTGCCCGACAAGCTCGTTCTCAACGGCGCGTCCGATCCGTTCGTCATCGAAGTTCCTGCCGGAACTCTCGCAGACGGCGGCAAGATCACCCTGTTCGATATGAACGACAACGCAGCTGCAGTTCTCGAATTCCCTGCACAGACTATCTCAGCAGGCGCTATCGCCGATCTCGGCGAACTCTCCTTCCAGGCAGTAAGCCAGACTGTGGACCTCAGCATTGCAGGCACCGCAAACTGCTACATCATCCCTTCAACCGGCGTGTACAAGTTCAAGGCCGTCAAGGGTAACTCCAATGACGAAGTCGACGCTGCATCCGTGGAGGTGTTCTGGGAGACCCGCGAAGATACGGATGAAATCGAGGCAGGCACCATCATCAAGAGCGTCGCTCTCGAAGAAGGCTATGTGGTGGTGGAAACAGCCGATCCTTCAGTTCCCGGTAACGCCCTCATCGCAGCAAAGAATGCTGACGGCGATATCATCTGGAGCTGGCATCTCTGGCTGCCTGAAACCACTGTAGCCACCGTTCCCGATCCGGATATGAGCTTCTGGAAGACAGAAGTTATGGACCGTAACCTCGGTGCTATGGTTCCCGTGGACACCACCGCTACCGCTCTTGAGAAGACCTATGGTCTGTTCTATCAGTGGGGCCGTAAGGATCCGCTCGTAGGACCTTTCACTGTCGCAGGTACTGAGACCGTGGGCCTCGAGAAGAAGTCCTATGATCTCTCCTATTGGACCGCTCACCCGAACGAGCTCACCGAGGGTGACGAGGGAACCAACAACTACCTCACCACCCCTGAAGACTACTGGGATGAGAACGGCGAAAAGACTATGTACGATCCCTGCCCTGTGGGCTACAGAGTGCCGGTCTACGACAACGAATACGCTATGTGGATCAAGCGTGACGACACCACCTGGAGCTTCAACCAGGAGAAGTTGTGGTTCTACTTCAAGGAGACTGAAATTGCATTCCCGCTCTGCGGTTATCTCTCCGCAAGCTCGAGCCCGAGCAAGCTCGGTATCCGCGCCCTCATCTGGTCTGCAACTCCGGGCCTCGGTGATGAGCACGATGTCCGTGGATCCGCAGGCTTCTTCGATCTGAGCCGCGACTCCGGCAAGTACTACTATCACAGCTACTTCCGCTATGCAGCAGGTAACATCCGCTGCGCCAAGGAGCATTAATAGTTAATCCTTTCAAAGATGGGGGCTCCGTGCCCCCATCTTTTTAAAAATCAAAAATATGAGATATCCCTCAATCGCAATTTGTTTTCTGTTTGTTTTTGGACTCAGTTCCTGCGTTTCCTGTTCAAAGAATGACAACGGCCCCGTGGCTCCGATCAAAAAGGAAGCCGTGGCCAATGAAGACGGCAGCTACGGAAGCGGCCCTGCAGGTGCGAAACGCTGGGCCAACCCGGAAGACGCTCCGAGGATGGGCAAGGTGACCACCTACACACTTGACGGAGTGGAAGAACTCTCCGGCCTTTGCCTGAGCAAAGACAAAGACTTTATGTGGGGAGTGGGCGACCAGGGTTATCTCTACAAAATCCATTTCGACGGCACCTACGAAGCCGGCCTCGAAATAGGCGGTGACCTCGAGGGCCTTTGCATAGACCCCGAGACCGGACATCTCTATGTCTGCGGTGAACCCGACCGCATCTACATCATCAAGGCTCCGGATTACAACAAGCGCGAAAAAGTCTGCGAGGTAGCAGATGCCTCCGGTTATGACAACTCCGGACTCGAAGGCATAGCCTTCTACAAAGGCGAACTCTATGTCGGCTCACAGACTGGAGCCAACTACTGGAGATACTCCCTGGACGGCAAGAAACTCTCGAACAAGACGAGCCTCCGCACCGTCTGCCCCACCATTTCAGAAGTGGGCGATATGTGCTACGACGCGGAAAGAGACCGTCTCTGGGTGATCGATTCGAACAGCAATTCGACTCGCCCCGAGTATCTTCCCTTCACACTTTATATGTTCAGCGGCGACGCCTCCAAGGTGATCGCCAACTATGCACTTGAGTCGTTCACCAAGAACAACCCCGAAGTCTGTCTGGTGGACCACACTCACAACTGCATCTGGATAGCCGACGACTCTTCGAAGTCTATCCTTCACAAAGTTGAATTTTCGAATCTTTAACATATTATGAAAAAGTTCATTCTGGGCGCAGCAGCACTCACGCTGATGCTGACCGCAGGTTGCGGACCGGAGCAGATCCAGCAGCCCCAGGAAGGCGGCAAACAGGCCGTGGAAGAAAAGCCCGTGGAAGAAGACAGCACTGCGCGCGACGCACGTCTTGCGCGTCTTGGAATAACGCCCGTAAGGTGCGTCTACCTTACCGAGTACACTGAGAGTTCGCAGTGGCCCACCCTCGAGGACATCAAGTGCTTCACGCACGTCAACTACGGCCACGCGCGTTTCGTGGACAAGAAAAACGGCACCGGACTCGAAGTAGCCAAACCTGAGAATCTGACTAAACTTGCCGCTTTCAAGAAAGATTATCCTGAGCTCAAGATTCTCCTGATGGTCGGAGGCTGGGGCTACAATGCCGACGGCTTCTCGGAGATGGCTAAGGACGATGCGAAGCGCAAAGCCTTCTGCGAGAACATCCTGAAGGTCTGCGAAGACTACGGCATAGACGGAGTGGATCTGGACTGGGAGTACCCGACCCACGCAGCGCACTCTACGCACAACGGAGAGGACTACTACAACGGTGCCGATCCTTCTGACACGAAGAACTTTACGACTCTCGTAAAAGAACTCCGCGAGACCCTTGGCGAGAACAGGCTTATCACCTACGCCGCATCGTCAAGCGGAGATTATATGGACCACAAAGCAGCGCTGGACTACGTGGACTACATCAACGTGATGACCTACTCGATGGGTGATCCGCCCTACCA
>JAFYIK010000168.1 GCA_017538685.1 Bacteroidales bacterium
ATGAGGGCGACGATCTTCGGCATATCTTCTTCCTTGAAGCCGCGGGTTGTAATGGCGGGAGTGCCGACACGCAGACCTGAGGTGAGGAAAGGGCTGCGGTTGTCGTCCGGGACCATATTCTTGTTCACGGTGATGTCCGCAGCGACCAGTTCGCGCTCGGCCACCTTGCCGCTGAGGTTCGGGAACTTCGCGCGGAGGTCGATGAGCATAAGGTGGTTGTCCGTTCCGCCGCTGACGATCTTGTATCCACGGTCCAGGAAAGCCTGGGCCATAGCAGCCGCATTTGCCTTCACCTGCATCTGGTATTCGGCGAACTCGGGCTGAAGCGCTTCGTAGAACGCGACTGCCTTCGCGGCGATGACGTGCTCGAGCGGACCGCCCTGCACGCCGGGGAACACCATAGAATTGAGCACCTGGCTCATCATCTTCACCTCGCCCTTCGGCGTCGTGCGTCCCTGCGGATCCGGGAAGTCCTGGCCCATCAGGATAATGCCGCCGCGCGGGCCGCGAAGGGTCTTGTGCGTGGTGCTGGTGACGATGTGCGCATAGCGAACCGGGTTCTTCAGCAGGCCAGCGGCAATCAGGCCGGCCGTGTGGGCCATATCTATCCATAGAACTGCGCCGACCTTGTCCGCAATCGCGCGCATACGCTCATAATCCCACTCGCGCGAGTACGCGGATGCGCCGCCGATAATGAGTTTCGGCTTGTGCTCGAGGGCGAGCTGCTCCATACGGTCGTAGTCGATCAGGCCGGTCTTCGGGTCCAGGCCGTAGGGCACGGCGTGGTACAGCAGGCCGGATGCGTTCACGGGCGAGCCGTGCGTCAGGTGCCCGCCGCAGCTGAGGTCGAGTCCGAGGAAGGTGTCGCCCGGGTTGAGCACGGCCATAGTCACGGCCATATTCGCCTGCGCGCCGGAGTGCGGCTGGACGTTCGCCCACGCTGCGCCGTAGAGCGCCTTCAGGCGGTCGATGGCAAGCTGCTCGATCTTGTCCACGACCTCGCATCCGCCGTAGTATCTGTGTCCGGGGTAGCCCTCGGCATACTTGTTCGTGCAGACGGACCCCATTGCCTGGAGCACCTGGTCGCTGACATAATTCTCCGATGCGATTAGTTCGAGGCCGCCGGACTGCCTTTCGCGCTCATTCTCAATTAACTCGAAAATCTGTTTGTCCTGTTTCATTTTCTTTTATTTATCTGAAAATCAGCCATCCCATTCCGAAAACCGTCGCTTCGCTCATCCCTCCCACTTCGTGGGCCCATCCCATTCACGTGGCCATGGGCGGCCACGGGTCTCGGAACGGGACGGCTGATTTTCACTTTCTATTAGACAAATATAATTATTAAATTTGCCATAGTCAATTATGGATCGTAAACTTCTGAACAGTGAATTGGGGCGCGTGAGTCCCGAAGAGTATAAGAGCCTTCCCGAATCGGGAATGGTGGTGGTTTTGGACAACATCAGAAGCGCGCACAATGTGGGCAGTGCCCTGCGCACGGCAGACGCGTTCAAGGCAGACAAAGTCTGGCTGTGCGGCATCTGCGCCTGCCCGCCCTCGGCGGAGATCCATAAATCCGCCCTCGGAGCGGAAGACAGTGTGCCGTGGGAGCACGCCGACGACACGCTCGCGCTGATCCATCAGCTGCGGGAGTCCGGTTTCACCGTCGTCAGCGTCGAGCAGACAGTCGGCGCGCTCTCGCTGGACAAATTCGCAGTCGAGCCCGGTCGCAAGTACGCCTTCGTCTTCGGCAACGAAGTGGACGGCGTCCAGCAATCCGTCGTGGACGCATCCGATTTCTCCCTCGAAATCCCCCAGTTCGGAACCAAACACTCCCTCAACGTCAGCGTCTCGATAGGAGTGGTGTTGTGGCAATGGCGGCGCGCCCAATAGCGCGTGGGAGCTAAGTTTTTGACACACAGCCAATTACACAAATTAGGTCTCGCAATTTTGCGAGACCTAATTTAATTAAAGTGCTGACTGATAGGAGGTTGACCCCCACGGGGGAGACAACCACCTAACTGAAAATTAGTCGTTCTGCTTGATCGCGGCCTGCGCGGCGGCAAGGCGGGCAATAGGCACGCGGAACGGTGAGCAGCTGACGTAGTCCAAACCGATCTTGTTGAAGAAGTTGATCGAATCGGGATCGCCGCCGTGCTCGCCGCAGACGCCGCACATAAGGCCCTGGCGCTTGCTGCGTCCGGCTGTGATACCGTACTCAACGAGCTTGCCGACGCCCTTGACATCGATAGTCTGGAACGGATCCGCATCGAGGATCTTGTTTCCGAGGTAGTCGCCCATAAAGGTTCCCACATCGTCACGGCTGAAGCCGAAGGTCATCTGGGTGAGGTCGTTGGTACCGAAGCTGAAGAACTCGGCGGTCCTGGCCATACGGTCTGCAGTAAGGGCTGCACGAGGGATCTCGATCATAGTACCGAAATGGTAATCGATGGCCTGACGGGTCTGGGCCTCCACCTCGAGACGGATCTTCTCGCAGTGGCTCTTCTGGAACTCGAGCTCACGGGCGGACACGGTCACAGGGATCATAATCTCCGGCTTCGGGTTAAGGCCCTCAGCCTTCAGTTCTGCGGTGGCAGTGAAGATAGCCCTGTACTGGGTCTCGGCGATAAGAGGATAGGTGACGTGCAGACGGACTCCACGGTGACCCATCATAGGGTTCACTTCGTGCAGGCTCTCGCCGCGCTTGTCGACCTCATCCACGGAAATTCCGAGATCCTTTGCAAGCTCAGCCCTCTTGTCCTCGGACTTCGGGACGAACTCGTGCAGAGGCGGATCGAGCAGACGGAACACGACCGGTTTGCCGTCCATAATCTTGAGGGTGGCCTTCACGGAAGCCTTGATGAACGGCTCGAGTTCGGCCAGGGCGGCAACGCGCTCTTCCTCGGTCTCGCACATAATCATCTTGCGGAGCTTTGCAAGAGGGGTCTCGCTGTTCTTTCCGTAGAACATATGCTCGATACGGAACAGGCCGATACCTTCTGCGCCGAAGCTGACAGCGCGCATTGCATCCTCGGGAGTATCTGCATTGGTGCGGATGCCGAGGCGGCGATATTTGTCCACTATGTTCATAAAGCGGATGAACAGCGGATTCTCCGAAGCATCCATAGTGTCGATCTTGGCCGCGTAGACAGCACCCTTGGCACCGTTCAGCGAGAGCCAGTCGCCCTCCTTGTAAACTCCGTTATTTCCTTCGAAGCTGACGGTCTTGTTCTCGAAGTCGATCTTCATAGCCTCGCAGCCCACGATGCAGCACTTACCCCAGCCGCGTGCGACGAGCGCAGCGTGCGAGGTCATACCGCCACGGGTGGTGAGGATACCGGCAGAAGCGCGCATACCCTCGATATCCTCGGGAGAGGTCTCCTCACGGATGAGGATGACGGGCTTCTTCTGCGCTGCGGCTGCCATAGCGGCCTCGGAAGTGAAGACAATGGTTCCAACTGCTCCACCGGGAGATGCGGGAAGACCCTTCGCGATGACGGCCGCCTTCTTCTCGGAAGCGGGGTCGAGGATAGGGTGAAGGATTTCGTCCAGCTGCACGGGAGATACGCGCATAACGGCGGTCTTCTCATCGATCATACCTTCGTCGAGCATATCCATCGCCATCTGAAGGGCGGCGATACCGGTGCGCTTGCCGATACGGCACTGGAGCATATAGAGGTGCTTGTCCTGGATCGTGAACTCGATGTCC
>JAFYIK010000169.1 GCA_017538685.1 Bacteroidales bacterium
CTGATGTCCGCGCTCTGTTCGTGGATGGCGGAAAGCACTCCGCACGACTCCGCGTCGAAATTATACTCTGATTTTGTGTAACCGATGCGGCGGATCACGTCGCGCACTGTCTGCTGGATGTCCACATAGGCGTGGTCAGAGCGGACTTCGCCGCCCACGACCACCAGTCCGGTGGTGCAGAAAGTCTCGCAGGCGACGCGTGCGTCCGGATCCTGCCTTAAGAATTCATCAAGGATTGCGTCCGATATCTGATCGGCGACTTTGTCGGGATGGCCCTCGGAGACGGACTCCGACGTAAACAGATAGTTCATCTTTTTAGCATTTTTTTATGCGAGGTTGCAAGCGGTCAAATCTTTCCTCGTATGTTTAACTTCTTGGACTGCAAAGGTATGAAAAAATGTTGAAAACAAGTGTATAAGAAATCCTTTGCTCTTGTCGCGGAAAATTAGTATATTCGCAGGTCAAAGTTGCGAATCATTTCTATTATAATGTATATGAAAAAAGCACTTAAGGTTCTGATGACGTCTCTGGCGTCATTGCTATTTGTCGTGTCTGCCTACGCGCAGGTGACAACCTCCTCTATGAGCGGCCGAGTCCTCGACGAAGCCGGAGTCCCTGTCCCGGGAGTGGCCGTTGTGGCGACTCACGTCCCTTCCGGAACTAATTACGGTGTGATGACCAACACCGACGGTTATTATTCAATTCAGGGTATGCGCCCCGGCGGCCCCTACGAAGTGATGGTTTCCAGCCTCGGATATCTGACTATGACCTTTACGGACATCGTCCTCCAGCTCGGTGAGACCTTCAATCTGAACGCCGCGATAGCCGAAGAGAGCCTTAATCTAGCCGAGTCGGTCGTGATAGCCACTCCTATGTCGAAGTTCTCGAACGAGAAGACCGGCGCATCGACCAACATCAACAACGCCCAGATGGAGGCCCTGCCCACCATCAGCCGCAGCATCACCGATGTGACGAAGCTCTCGCCCTACGGCGGAAACGGAATGAGCTTCGCGGGAGCCGACGGCCGTACCTCCAACTTCACGGTGGACGGAGCTAACTTCAACAACAACTTCGGTCTTTCGGACGCTCTCCCCGGCGGCGGCAGCCCTATCTCCATCGACGCTATCGAGGAGATGCAGGTCGTTATTTCGCCCTACGACGTGCGTCAGAGCAACTTCGTGAGCGGCGGCGTGAACGCCATCACCAAGTCCGGAACCAACACCTTCAAGGCCACGGCCTACGCCTACCACAACAACGAAAATATGCGTGGTAATATGGTGGACGGCGACGCCATCGCCACAGCCCGCGAGCTCGACCGCAACACCACCTACGGCTTCACCCTGGGCGGCCCCGTCATCAAGGACAAGCTGTTCTTCTTCGTCAACTACGAGCAGAGCATCAAGCCCGTTGTGGTCAACAACTGGCGCGCTTCCGAGGTCGAAGGAACTGAAGGAGACATCAACCAGTACATCTCCCGCACCTATGTGGGCGACCTCAAGAAGGTCAGCGACTATGTGAAGGAGAAATATGGTTACAACACCGGTTCCTGGACGAAATTCCCGGCCGACGAAGGCGTCGTGAAGATGCTCGCCCGCATCGACTGGAACATCAACGACAACCACCACCTCGCAATCCGTTACAACAAAACCGTGAACACCCGCTGGTCCCTCCCGAACGCATCCTCTTCCAACTGCGGCCAGCGTACCACTGAAAGCCGTGTGGGTCTGTACAGCTTCTCATATGCGAACTCAATGTATTCGCAGCTGAACAATGCGAACACCTTCTCGTTCGACCTCAACAGCCGTCTGAACAACGACCTTTCGAACCAGCTCCTCGTGACATATTCCGACCTCAGCGACATCCGCGGAAGCGGTTCCGCCGAGTTCCCGTTCATCGACATCCTGGACGGCACCGGAACCATCACCCCTTACATCTCCCTCGGTTACGAGCTCTTCACCTGGAAGAACGCCGTGCACAACAAGGTGTTCTCCGCCAAGGACGACGTCACCTATTATATGGGAGCACACAAGCTGATGTTCGGTCTGGCCTATGACTGGCAGCTTGCAGACAATGCCTATATGCGTAACGGTACCGGTTACTACCGTTACAACTCCGTGGACGACTTCCTCAACCAGGCCGCTCCTGAGACCGTGGCCCTTACCTACGGCTACGACGGCGACCAGGATCCCGCATCCCGCGTCCGCTACCACAAATTCGCGGCCTACGCCCAGGACGAATGGAATCCCAGCGAGAAGCTCAAACTCACCGCAGGCCTCCGTATCGAGACCATCCTCTTCGACAATCAGGACCTGATGAGGAACCAGGCTATCTACGACACCGAGTACCACGGATTGCACGTGGACACCGGCAGATGGCCCAGCCCGAAGCTTATGCTCAACCCGCGTATCGGTTTCTCCTACGACGTGTTCGGCGACAAGAGCCTTAAGCTCCGCGGCGGTACCGGTATCTTCACCGGCCGTCTCCCTCTGGTGTTCTTCACCAATATGCCCAGCAACGCCGGTCTCGTGCAGATGGTCAGCTCCGCTACCACCAAATATAAGGACGGCGCAGTGGATCCCGAGAAGACCGACACCGCTATCCTGAACGCCTTCGCAGGCAACTTCCTTACGGACAAGTCCGCCATCCTGGCCCTTCTCCACGAGACGGATCCCACCAAGTATCCTCTTACCGTATCTCCTGAAGACGGAACCTTCTCCGGCAGCATCGCGGCCGTGGATCCGAACTTCAAGATGCCTCAGGTCTGGAAGACCTCCTTTGCTGTCGACTATGCTCTCCCGACTTCCTTCCCGATGAGCATCACCGCTGAAGGTATTCTCAACAAGACCATCAACCAGACCAGGATTCAGGACATCAATATGAAGGATCCTTCGGGTTTTGCCCGTCTGAACGGCGCGGACAACCGCCACATCTATCCTTCTGATTACACCTACAACCAGTATTCGGTCTACTACCTCACGAACACCAACAAGGGTTATGGCGCAACCGCCAGCCTCCAGATCAATGCGAAACCGGTCAAGGGCCTGGACATCACCGCGGCCTACACCCGCACCTGGAGCAAGGAGCTCACCGGTATGCCCGGTTCCGACGCTTCTTCGGCATTCACCTACATCCCCACAGTCGAGGGCCCGAACAACGTCCAGCTGCATAACTCGTCTTATGTGACTCCGGACCGCTTCTTCGTGAACGTGGCCTACAACGACGAGGCCCACAACCATTTCGGCATCTACTACAACGCCTACCGCGGAGGAGCTAACTACTCCTATATGTATGCCACGGACCTCAACAACGACAACTACAATTACGACGCAATCTACATCCCCACGCAGAAAGACGTGGCTGACGGTCTTGTCAAATTCGCAAGCGAAGACGACGCCGACCGCTTCTTCGCCTATGCCGCGAAGGACGCATACCTCAGCAAGCATATGGGAGAATATGCCGAAGCCTACAGCGTCTACTCGCCTTGGCAGCACCACGTGGATTTCCACTACGCGCACGACTTCAAGATCAAGGTCGGCCGTAGCACCAACACCCTCCAGCTCTCGCTCGACGCTAAGAACGTAATGAATATGTTCAGCGATTCCTGGGGCCTCTACAAAATTATGAACCCGACCCTCAAGTCCGGCCGTATCCTCGATGTCGAGCGTATCGGTTCCGACGGTATTCCTGTCCTCAAGACTCCGGACGCCGTCAGCGGCAACACTGAAATCTGGACCGTTTCCAAGGTGATCGGCCAGGTCTGGTATGCCCAGGTCGGTATCAAGTATATGTTCAACTAATAGGCAGAGAAGACAATGAAATCCATAAAACTATTCCTTACATCGCTGGTCGCAGGTACAGCCCTCTTCTTCGGCTGCAATCCCGAACCCATCACGGGCTATGACCTCTCCTCACTCAAGGTCGACAACAGCTATGTGCAGATCGATCCCGCCGGCAGCACCGCCAAGATCAATCTGACCGCTACCGAGGCCTGGAACCTCTACGTCAGGACTTCTTATGAGTATAAGAATGCCTCCAACAAGACCGTCGCAGTGGACACACTCATCACTCCCGGTACTTCCTGCAACCCTCGCGGAATCAAGAATGCACTTGAAAGCTGGATCGCCGTTGATCCCGTTTCAGGCGGATCGAGCGCTGAGATCACCATCACCGCTGCCGCATTCGACGGCTACCGCACCCAGGATGTCCGCATCGTGGGAGAAAGCGGCGCTGAAATCGTGCTGACCGTGGCCCAGGGCGAGGACGTGACCAAGGAGTACAAAGCTTCCGAGGCGATTGCCCTCGTGCAGGCCGGCAAACAGTCGGGAAGCCCCGTCCTTGTGAAGGGTATCATCTGCAAGATCGATGAAATCAGCACCTCCTACGGCAACGCCACCTACTACATCTCCGACGACGGCACCTTCAAGGGCAGCTACAACGAAGACGGCAGCGGCGACGGCAACTGGCTCGAGATCTACCGCGGCTACTGGATCGGCGGTGAGAAGTTCACCAAGGGCGATGAAATCGCAATGGGCGACGAAGTCACCATCAAGGGCGTCCTCGTCAGCTATAAGGGCACTCCCGAGACCAACCAGAACACCGCAGAGGTCGTCAGCATCAAGAAAGCTCTGGTCAAGGTGGAGCCTTCCGCATTCGCATCCCTGTCGCAGAGGGACACCACCGTCGTGGCGGCCGTCCAGTACTCCGGCGACAACCTCAACTACGCAATCGACTCCGTGGGCAGGACCTTCCTCTCCATCGTGGGAACCGAGTCCGTGGCAGACACCACCTTCGTCTCGATCCACGTTGCGAAGAACACCGATCCTGTCAGCCGCACCGGTGTGGTCACCGTCATCTCCGCTAACGATAAAGCCAAGTCTATGGCGACCGTTACCATCACCCAGGCCGGCGACGCCCAGATCGTGAACATCACCCAGGCTATCGCCCTGCCGAAGGCCACTGCAGTCCTCGTGAAGGATGCGGTAGTCGCAGCGAAGAGCACCGCAGGCTTTGTGGCCACCGACGGAACCAGCGCAGTGTATGTCTATGACAACGGCGCCAACGCAGTCGCCCTTGGCGACAAAGTCGAGTTCTCCGCAGAGACCGACGTCTACAACGGCGTACCCGAGCTCAAGAACGTAGCCAACTTCAAGGTGGCTTCTTCCGGCAACACCGTTACTTACCCTGTCGCAGCAGTCCTCAACGACGAAGGCTTCGACACCTACACCAGCAGCGTCGCATCGTACGTGTGCTTCTACGGCACCCTCAAGCTCACGAAGAACACGGACGGCAGCGTGAAGTACGCGAACGTGGAGATCGACGGCGCCACCTTCCAGGGCAGCCTCACGAAACCCCTCGCAGACCTCAATCTCGCAGAACTCGAGGATAAGGTGGTCACCGTGACCGGTTACTACAACGGATTCTCCGGCGGCAAGTACCACAACGTGATCGCCACCTCCGTGGTGGAGGGCGTCAGCGTTCCTATCGTGTTCAACTACAAAAAGGTCGCTGCAGTCACCTCCGGCAAGGAGTATATCATCACCTACACCGAGGAGAGCGTAACCTATATGGCCACCGTCATCACGGATGCCACCAAGTCCTATGGTTACTACTACACCCTCGTCGTCGAGCCCAAGGATGACGTCATCACCCTCTCTTCCGACGACAACGCCGTGATCATCTCCCAGTCAGGCGATGGCTGGCTGATCAAGCAGAAGATCGACGACAGGTATGCCTATTGCGACGGCTCGCACGGCTCCGTGCAGCTTTCCGCGGACGTGCCCGCAAACCTCTGGACCCTGACTATGGAAGACGGCGCAGCCGTGTTCTCATTCTCCGGAACCAACTCCTACAGGTTCGGCCATACCCTTTACAACACTACTCACGAATTCTGCCCGATCAAAAACTCAACCGACGCTTCGGTTGTGCTTTATGAAAGGAAGTAAACCATTCCATATATTTCAATAACACTTTAAACAATGATTAAAAGACTTTTATCTTTGTTTGCAATTGCAGCGATCGCTGTAATTACAATCCCTGCGTGTGAGGACAAACCGCAGCCGGACCCGACAGTTCCCCTCCAGGGAATCACAGTCGCTCCCGCCACCCACACACTGGAGATTGGAGGCACCGTCAAACTGACGGTCACCTACAATCCTGAGAACGCTACCGTCAAGCCGGAAGTCGAGTGGTCGACCTCCAACGCCAGGGTAGCGACCGTGGACAACGGTACCGTAGTCGCAGTCGCGGAAGGTACCGCTGAAATTACCGCCACCGCCGACAAATTCACGGCGAAGTGCGTCATCACCGTCAATCCTGCAGATCCCGGCCCCGGTCCTGAACCCCAGGACAATTGGGACTACACCCCGAGCGCGGCTTACTCTGCAGAGGCCAACATCTGGAAGGGAGTTGATGCGGACCATACCCTCGCCTGGTACTACAACCCGAAATGGGCAGGTGAGAAGGACGCACCCGAAGTAACCTTCAAGGAGTCCACCTACAAACTTACCATTCCGGACGACACCGACGCCGCCTGGCAGGCTCAGCTTTGGATCACTCCTAAAACTGATCTGATTCTGGACGACACCCATTACTACACCTTCAGCTGCACCGTGGCCTCGACCGCTCAGAGCCCGATCTACTTCAAGATGTATCAGAACGGTGTTAACTGGCCTTTCAGCTTCGAGACTCCTGCAGAGCAGCGTCTCACTGTCGGCCCTGACGCTAATCTTTCCGTCCTCGTGGAGAAGTTCCTCCCTCTGACCACTCCGCAGAGCCTCCTTATCGACTTCGGCGGCGCTCCTGCAGGAACAACCTTCTACATCAAGGACATCGTCCTCATCGTAGATGGTGATGTGCCCGCACCGCAACCGGACACTTGGGATTACACCCCTGGTGAGAACTATCTCGCCGAGTCCAACCTCTGGAAGCCCGTATTCGATGCTAACCTGGAGTATGTTTGGGGTAATATCACGGCCTGGGTCGCGACCGTCGCAGACGAAGCTGCCGGCCTGACCAAGAATGAATCCACTTACAAGTTCCACTTCAACGGAGCAACCGAAGGTGAGTGGTCCAACTGCAACTTCATCGCTCCCGATGCAGACCACAAAGTAGCCCTTTCCGCCGGAAAGAACTATATGATGGAATATGTCATCGGTGCAACCAAGGACCTCCCTCGTGCATTCATCAAGATCAACAAGGATAACCCTGAGCTTGCTAACCGTGAAGGTGGCTATGTCATCGACCGCGCAGATGTGCTCGTGGCGAACACACCTCTTGTCGTCTCCTATGAGTTCGAGGGCGTGGATTGCGACAACATCTCGCTGACCATCGACTTCGGCGGCAACCCTGAGCAGGTGGACATCTACATCAAGGACCTCACCATCAGGGAAGTCGTAAAGGACGTTCCTGATCCCGGCTCCGAGATTCCTGATTTCGATCCTATTACTGGATTTGAGTGGTAATATGTACAAGAACGAATAAAACAAAGGAATTATGAAGAATATTTTCAAATTTTCCGCTATCGCGCTTCTCGTAGCAGGCTTCTTCACATCCTGCGCGAAAGAGCTTTCTGCTCCTGTACAGGCTCCTGTCAACGGCAAGACCCACACCTTTACACTTGCCTTCGCCGAGAACAACACCAAGGTAGCCGTTACCGAGGCCGGTAAGACCACCTGGG
The DNA here is from genome assembly GCA_017538685.1 of Bacteroidales bacterium. Next base: position 7,676 of record JAFYIK010000169.1, read on the forward strand.
AAGTCGGTGATGAGATTCTCATCCACGGAGCAGGCGAGACCAACAAGACTATCGTAACCCTCAAGGCCGAGGATATCCTCGCCGACGGCAAGAAAGCCCAGATTACATTCTCCGGCATCGAACCGTACGACCGTTCATCCGACAGGGGCTACACAAGTGTGTATTATGCACAGTATCCTGCTTCTGCATCAAAGCAGAGCGGCGACTTCTTCTATTACGCCGATTTTGTCGAGACCAACGATTTCCTGATGGCGGCATACAATGTAGACAGCACTTTCGTCTTCTACAATCTGACCGGTGTCATCACTTTCAAGGCCGACGGCAATTTCAATTCTTATAAGTTCAAGGGAAACAATGGTGAAACTGTAGGTTATACCCAATTACGCAGCCGTCTTGCAAATAAGGCAGACGCTCCCGTCCTTGAGTACAAGTACAGCGCTTCCGGTGACCTTACTGAAATTGAAGGAACTGCCGTTCCCGGAGAGCTCAATCACATCTGCCTCCCTCTCGGCACTGACTTCACCGGAGGATTCACCATCACCCTCTGCAAGAACGGAAGGGAGCTCTACACAGCTACCACCCAGACTGCTGTGAAGGTTGACCGCAACCAGATCCTCTCCGTCGGCGACATCACCGACAAGCTCGTGGAACTCCCTGCTCCCGAGACCAACGACCACACTTCAGCCATCGCTCTCGAGCGTGCGGTCGATCTCAGTGCGGAAGGTTCTGCAAACAGCTACATCATCACCGCTCCCGGCGTCTACAAACTCCCTGCAGTTAAGGGTAACAGCACCGAGAAGCTTCCTATGCTCTTCGACGCAGAGATTCTCTGGGAGAGCTACTCGAATGCAGAAGAGGTCGAGGCCAACAGCGTCATCGCAGCCATCGACTACGAAGGTGAGTGGGTTGTCTTCAAGACCCCGGATGCTCTCAAGCCCGGTAATGCACTCATCGCTGCCGAAGACTTCAAGGGCAATGTCCTCTGGAGCTGGCACATCTGGATTCCTGCAACTCCTATCGAGACCAACACCTACGGAATCTCCACTCACAAACTGATGGACCGTAACCTCGGTGCCCTCGTCGCAGCCGACACTACCAGCAAGATCACTGGCGAAATGCTCGGCCTCGCTTATCAGTGGGGACGTAAGGATCCGTTCGTGAGCGTAGGTTCCATCGACGCTACCACACCTGCCAAGGTGGCCGGTATCGCACGTACCAAGAACGCCGAAAGCAACGATCCCGGTGTGGCTATGACCGTCGCCGAGACCATCGCAAATCCGACCGTCTTCGTGAACAGGAAGGGCGATTGGAATGCAGAACCCGACAACAACCTCTGGGCTGAGGAGAAGACCATCTACGACCCTTGCCCTCCGGGATACAAGGTTCCTGCATCATCTGAGGTCGACATCTTCGCATCAGATGCAACTATCGACAACATCAAGGGCTGGGCATACGATGCCACCAAGAGCCATACTTTCGCTGTCGGTGAGCCCGCAACGGTCTTCCCGATCGGTGGATATCTGAACTACAGCGGCAGCTATGACAAACCCGGCGAAAGGGTTAAGATCTACCACGCTCCTTCTGTGAGCCAGTACGCTCCCGCAGTGTACGTCTATGCCGGTCCTACCTTCAAACCGCAGGAAGGCCAGAGGCGTGCAGTTGCAGGTAACGTCCGTTGCGTCACCATCGAAGGCGAGGCCGTTCAGAACCTTAAGTTTGGGCTTAGGGAAGGCGAAGAGGCCAACCTCACAGCAGCTTTCGACTCCAC